>JBFMFA010000559.1:0-3199 GCA_040753195.1 Gemmatimonadota bacterium
CAAAGGCGATTTCACCATCCGCGCTCAGCCGTGGGAGCGCGCCGGGCCCTAACGCGCTGAGCACCAAAAGATCGGAACCCAGCGTGAGCTGACGGCGCGAGTCGCCGGACGTGACCGTCAGGGTCGACGCTGACATCGTGTTGCGTTTGAGCGGAACACGCTGAAAATAGCCGCTGTCGCCGGCCGGCTCGATGCCTAACGTCTGTAGGCGTTGGGCAAGAAAACGCGCCGCTTTGTCGGCATACGGTGTGGCGGTTGCGCGTCCACCGAATGAGTCGGAGGCGAAGACGAAGAGATCGCGGCGTAACTCGTCGGCGGTGATGACAGCCGCGGCGGGCCCTGGCGTCACTTCAACGGAGCGAGCGCTTGCGCCGCACGCCATCACCATAGGCGTAGTAAGTCCGAGGAAGACAGAGCGTCGGTCGATGAAACGCATTGCGGGTCGAGTTGGGTCGTGGCGAGGTGGGGTGGCGCACGATACTGTATCGCGCGTGTTAACGGCACCCTTCGCTGGCATGGTACGCACCGCTCGGCTGGCCGATGAGGTCCCTCGTGTGCGAACGGCGATCGCTCGCTGTGAGGAGTTGCTGCCGCGAAATGGGTCCCACCGGCATATCCGTGGATTCGTCCCTGGTCGTGTCGAGCTTCTCGGCAAGCACGTCGACTATGCAGGTGGTCGAAGCCTCGTCTGCGCGATCGATCGTGGCATCGCCTTCGCAGCGCAGCCACGTCGTGATTCCGTCGTGCGCGTTACCGATGCGCATACGGGATCGGTGCGTGAATCGACGTTGCACGCAGCGGCGACAGCCGAGCCGGGCGACTGGGGGGTGTATGTGGCCGCGGTGGCGCGACGGATCGCGCGTGACACCGGCGCACGTCGCGGCGTTGATATCGTCTTCGCTAGCGATCTGCCACGGGCGTCAGGACTGAGCAGCTCGACAGCACTTTTGATCACAGCGTTCCTGCCGCTGGCGCAGTGCAACGACTGGTTCCGTGGCGACACGTTAGGCGCAGCTCTGCGAACGTCGCCTATTGCCGTCGCCGACTATGCCGCCGCGGTGGAAAGCGGCCGAGCGTTCGACGCCTTCCCCGGCGATCCTGGCGTTGGCACGTTAGGTGGCAGCCAGGACCATGTCGCCATTCTCTGCGCCAACCCGGGCGCGCTGAGCCGGTTCGCATTTCTTCCAACGCGCCATTTAGGCGATATCGCGTTTCCTGGCGGCATGGCGCTCGCGGTCGCGTTCAGCGGAGTGCACGCGCCAAAGGCAGGTCACGTGCGGCACGCGTATAACCGCGCGTCGCGCGCTGTCACAGACATCCTGGCCATTCTCAACGCGAATGACGGCCACACGTCGCACTCGCTCGCGGAAGCCGTGGACAGGCTCGGCGTCGCGTCCATCGCGAATGCGATCAGCAACCCGCAATCGCTTGCATTCTCCCCGAGTGAGCTTTTGCGTCGACTGAAGCAGTTCACGATAGAATTGGAGGTGCACGACGCGGCCGTGTCCGCGTTGTCTGCCAACGATTTGCAGCACTTCGCTCAGCAGGTTCGGCGGTCGCAGCGTGCCGCCGAGGATCTGCTCGCGAATCAGATACCTGAAACGGTGGCGCTGGTGCGCCTGGCGCTCGACAACGGCGCGTCCGCCGCTTCGGCGTTCGGTGCTGGTTTTGGCGGGAGCGTATGGGCCTTGGTCGCGGAAGAACGCGCGGCACGCTTCATCGAGGCTTGGCGGTCCGTCTATCTTGACCAGCACGAAGCCGTTCGTGAGCACGCGGAGTTTTTTGTGGCGCGTCCGTCGGCAGCGGCGCGCTTCGTCACCTAACGACGTTCGGGGAGCTGCGATGGATCAGGATCGCTATTCGCGACGCGACGTACTCAAGCAGATCGGCCTCGGCACGGTCGCCGCAGCGATGGTGCACGTCGACGCGGACGGTGTGCCGCCGGCGCGAGAGCGTGGAGCGGCAAGCATGATCGGCGTTCCATTCGAGCGGCGCGATACGGTGCGCATCGCGATTGTCGGAACCGGATTACGCGGCCGTTCCATGCTCGGCGAGTGGCTCGCCGTGGACGGTGTTCGCATTACAGCCTTGTGTGACGTCGTGCCGGAGAAGGTTGACATGGCGCTGCAGCAGATGCGCCGAGCCGGTCACGACTACGACCTCGCCACGTTTACATCCGGTGAGCGCGCTTTCGAGGCGTTGTGCGCGCGCGATGATGTCGATCTCGTGTACACGGCGACGCCGTGGGAGTGGCATGTTCCCGTGTGCCTAACGGCGATGCAGCACGGCAAACATGTCGCGACCGAGGTGCCAGCGGCGTACACAGTTGACGACTGCTGGAAGCTGGTCGACGCCTCGGAGCGGTCGCGGCGCCACTGCCTGATGCTGGAGAACTGTTGCTACGGCTACAACGAGCTGCTCGTGCTCAACATGTGCCGGGCGAATGTCTTTGGAGAGCTTAAGCATGGCGGCGCGGCGTACAACCACGATTTGCGCGAAATCCTGTTCGAGAACAAAGACGAAGGGCTTTGGCGCCGCGACCCTCACACGCGTCGCAATGGCAATCTCTATCCCACGCACGGGTTGGGTCCCGTTGCATGGTACATGGGGATCAACCGCGGCGATCGTTTTGAAACACTCACGTCGATGAGCACGGGCGAATTCGGCCTAACGAACTGGCGTGAGAAGAACGAGCCACGCGATTCCACGAAGTGGCGCGAGCGCTACGTGTGCGGAGATGTGAACGTCTCACTCATCAGGACTGCCCGCGGGCGAGTGATTCGTCTGGAGCACGACGTCACGTCGCCGCGGCCGTACTCCCGCATCAACATGATTCAGGGGACGAACGGCATCTTCGAGGACTATCCGCCTCGCATTTATGTCGAGGGGCGTGAGGCGTCGCACCGCTGGGGATCGATCGACCCGTATAAGAGCGAACACGAGCATACCCTGTGGCGCTCGTTAGGCGAGAAGGCCCGTGGGGCGGGGCACGGCGGCATGGACTACATCATGGCCTGGCGCACGGTGCAGTGGTTCCGTGAGGGCTTGGCGCCCGATTTCGACGTGTACGATGCCGCAGCGTGGAGCGTGCCCGGGCCATTATCCGAGCGGTCCGTCGCGCGGGGCGCCGCTCCGGTTCAGTTTCCGGATTTCACGCGCGGTGCTTGGAGAACCGCTCGACCCGCAGCCATTTAGCGAA
>JBFMFA010000560.1:0-3190 GCA_040753195.1 Gemmatimonadota bacterium
ACGGGGACGGGCTGCGCCGTTGAAAAGACGAAGATTGGATCCTCGTTAGGTCAGGTCGACCTCGAGTCGATGCAGACGACTATCCCCACCACGAACTTCTCGAACGTGCTCTCGTCCAAGGTGACGGGCGTACGCTCCGTCGGTGTCGGTGGCGGCGTCGGATCCGGTCAGGACCTGCGCATCCGCGGCATCGCGTCGTTCGGATTGAATCAGCGCCCGGTCATCTACATCGACGGCGTTCGCGTGGACACCAGAGGTACGGAATGGGCGTTCGGCACGATCGCCTGTTGTTCGTTCTCGGGTGGGAACTCGACGGATCGCCTCAGCGATCTGAATCCTAACGACATTGAACGGGTCGAGATTCTGAAGGGCGCGTCAGCGGCCACGCTGTACGGCTCGGAGGCGACGAACGGCGTCATCCAGATCTTCACGAAGCGCGGGCGCGGCGAGTCGCGCACGCAGTGGAATCTCGGCTTGCAGTCGGGATACAACGAGTTGCGACACAACCTCCCGACCAAACTGTTCCCGAATTTCACGGGACCCGATGGTACGCGGGCGCGGGATGCCAACTCCCTGATTCAGAAAGGCCCGTACTACGGCCTCGACTTGTCGGCGACCGGTGGGACGCAGCGCTCGACGTATTTCGCCTCGACGAGCTTGAGCTCGGAAGAGGGCTCGATTCAGCCTAACGATCAGACGAAGGCGAATCTGCGTCTGAACATGACGATTCTGCCGACGGACAAGACGACGATCGAAGCCCGCTCGGCGTACACGCGGAACAAGGTCAATGAGTTGCAGGCTGGAAACAACTGGACGGCATTGCTAGGCAATGCCATGAATGGCGATCCGCGCAAAGCGACCAAGACGCGGCCATTCGGCGAAGCCTGGGTCCCGGTGGCGGACATCGAAGAAATGCAGACCGTCAGCGACGCCGATCGCTGGACCGGTGGCGTCACAATCAGCCACCAGTTGCTGTCGAACCTCACGAACCGCGTGACCGTTGGTGTCGACGTCGTCGGCGATCAGAAAGAACGCTTCTTCCCGTATGCCGGGAGCGAAGGCACGGCGTCCTACGGACCAGCCGGTGTCACCAGAGGCCAGCGCAACGTTGGTCAGCGCAACTTCAAGTCGTACACCGTCGATTACCTCGGCCAGTTCAACACCAAGTTGATGAGCGATTTGACGGCCGACGTGTCGTGGGGCGCACAAGGATTCTGGGAAACGGATCGCCGCTACCTCTCCATCGGTAACGACTTCGCCGGCCCAGGCGTGAGCACGGTGACTTCCGCGGCCCAGCGGTTAGGCGAAGAGAACTTCGAAGAGCGCATCAACATCGGCGGCTTGCTGCAAAGCCGCTTCTCGTACAAGGACCGTCTCTTCACGACAATTGGTATCCGGGTCGACGGCGCAAGCGCGTTCGGTCAGAACTACGACTTCCAGAAGTACCCAAAGGCCGACGTTTCATATCTGCTGAGCAGTCATAACTTCCTACCGGATTGGGTCAACACCGTAAAGCTGCGCGCCGCGATTGGTCGCGCGGGTAAAATGCCCGGCGCGTTCGACTCGTTCACGTCGTACGAAGCGTCGCCTGTGTTTGACGCCACGGCCGGCATCATCCCGTCCAACCCCGGAAACAAAGACCTCAAGCCAGAACTCACCGAAGAGATGGAAGCCGGCATCGAAGCTGGGTTCCTAAGGGACCGCCTCGGGCTTGAGTTCTCCTATTACCGGTCGGAGACGAAGGACGCGATTTTTGACCTGTTCAATCCGCCGAGTGCTGGCTTCTTGCGCGCACGTCGCGTGAACCTCGGCGCGATCGAGAATCGCGGATGGGAGGCGTCGCTCAACATCCTGGCGATCGCTACGCGCAAGTTCGAGTGGAGCACGAACATCCGTGCTGATGGCAACAAGAACAAGATTACGGATCTCGGAGGAGTGAACACAGGCCGGTTCGACATCCGCCTCGGCTACCCGGTCGGCGGCGTTTGGGCGCTCTATCCAACCGAATTCCGCGTCGACAACGGACGGCCGAACACGGTGCGGAGCACGGATCGCCGTTACGAGGGTCCGCCTCTTCCGACGTTGAACGGGTCGTGGGGGAACACGCTGCGTTACGGTCCGCTGCAGTTCTACGCGTTACTGACGATGGAAAACGGAGCCGTCTTCTCGAACGGCGATCGACCGTACCGCATCCGTCAGGGTGGCGCGGACGAGTATCTGGCGCTACTCGATGCAAACGGCGCGCGGACATTCGCCGCTGATTCGCTGCTGGACTATTACAGCAAGCTCGACGCGATCGATAGCCGCGACAACGTCAGGCTGCGCGAGGTTTCGCTGACGTACAACGTGCCGGAAAGCTGGAGCAGCAAGTTCCGCGTAGGCTACACGACGTTGACGTTGTCGGGACAGAACATCATGTGGTGGGACAACTGCCACTGCGTCGATCCTAACATGAACTGGGCGGGCGCGAGTTCGTTTACGATCGGCAGCGGCTTCTTGGCGCAGCCGAGTCCGCGCGTGTTCAGAGTACTCGTTAGGACGCGCTTCTAGAGAGCGCAGATGACGCAGAAAAGGAACTGCAATCGACGCAGATACCCAACCTCCCCTACGAACTAAGGAATCATTCAATGATGAAGCATATGACAATTAGAGCTGGCCGCGTGGCCCGCAGCGCCGTGGCAATCGGCGCTGTGGGGCTGCTCGCGGGCTGCTCCGGGATCTTCGACGTCGAAGATCCCCAGGCATTCGGGAACGAGGATCTCAATGATCCAGCGATCCTGGCGGCCGTAGCTGCTGGCGTAGAAGGAGCGCTGCATCAGTCGTATGACGATCTCATCGTCATTGGCGGCTTGTTGAGCGATGAGATCGAAGAGACATCCACGTGGATCGACTGGCGTGATATCTCGTTAGGCAGGGTCCGAGCCGACTGGCCCACGCCAGGGAGCTTCTCGGGTCCACAGGACGGCTTGCTGCGCGCGCGTTTTGCCGCACAGGATGCCAAGGCGCGCTTCGATGAGGTTCTCGGAACAGCGGCCGCGACAAGTCCGCTAGTCGCTCAGGTGCAGTGGGTGGACGCTGTGGCGGACCTGCTCATCGGGATGAATTACTGCGAGGGTCCCGACGTAGCGAGCGGTAGCGCCGTCAGCGATGCAACCCTGATCAAGAATGCCATCACCAAACTGACCACGGC
>JBFMFA010000561.1:0-3186 GCA_040753195.1 Gemmatimonadota bacterium
ACAGAAAATTCGAACGGAAGTCCCGCCGGTGCGCCACGCAAATACGGATTGAACCGAGCGAGCGCTTTGACGATGCGAGCCAAGTTGGCGTCCGATCGTTGGTAGCACACATCGACATCCTGCGTTAGGCGCGCGGAGCCGTGAATGGTCGCCGCCACACCACCGATAACAACGAATGCCACCCCAGCGTCGCTCAGCGCGCCGAGCAACTTGCCGAAATCGGTCATCGCTTGGTGCGCGTGGCCTGATTCGCTGCGCGACCGGCACGACGGGCTTCGCGCGCGAACCGTGCCAGCGCCGTTAGACTGCGCACCCGCTGATCGACCGTCTTCTTGAGGTTTTCCCGTAACAGCGAACGATCGATATCACGCTTGTACGCTTCGATGATCGCGTCTTTCCGCGGCGTTGCGAGCGCGATGTGCAGATCGAAGCCGGCCGCATTGATAAGCCGCGTCAAGGTGTTGAGCGTCGGGCTCGTCTGCCCTCGCTCGATGCGCGCGACGACTGCCTGGGTCGTTTTCGCTCGGGCAGCCAACTCGCGCTGGGACATCCCTGCGCTTCGACGAGCTTGGATGAGAAGCCGAGCTCCGGGACCGAGATCCGACATGATATCATTGATATCATGCGCGATATCGACCGGCAATGCTCTCGGTCATCGTGCACAGCCGCTGCACGGATTGGTGGCCTTGGCGCTAGCGGTGTACGTGGCATCTTCGGTCGCCATGCACCACTGAACTGGGGCGGCTGGACAGCGAAAAGGGCCGTCAGGACCTCCGGCGCCGCCGGATCTCCTCCAGGACTTCGATGTCGGCGCTGTCCTGGAGACGACCGGTGCGCTTGGACTCAACCAGGTCTTCGATCGACGCGGTAGGGATCGCCACCCCCTCGACATCAAATGTCGTTGCGCGCTCGTGCGCGGTAAGCCACGTGACATTCCAGGCGCGCGTTAGGATGTCAACGTTAGGTATATCACCCACGACAGTCACCGCGCGCTGCGCGACTTCGGCGGCGAGATGTTCGCGTGCGAAGCCGAAGCCGAGGGAAGCGAGCGCGCGCAGCACGCGTGTTGCGTTCTCGACCGTCGGCTCGATAAGAATGTCAATATCTCGGGTTGCGCGGGTGGTGCCCCAGAGCTGCATCGCGGTAGCGCCCACGATAACGTAGCGCGCGCCCTCGGCGTTGAGACGGCTACAGACGCGCGCGACTCGCGTGTCGTACTCCTTCATGCAGCGAAGTCGCGTCGGGTTTTCCAATCGAGGTAGTCCTCGTAGCTGTCGAAGGCCAGTAGTTGTTGCACGCGTGCGGGCTCGCGGGCGATCGTTAGGTGCAGAGTCTCGTCCGCTTCGCGAACGCGTTGCTCGGGGGTGAGAGCCATGTCGCGTGCCAGCTGGTCGCTACGTAAAGGCCCGAGGCCGCTCCTCGTCGGTGGGAGTACCGGGGCCGGGGACTTCTGTGACGCGACGTACTGGCGGATAGCCTCGGCGACGATCCAACTGCGCGAGCGATCTTGGGCGCGGGCGAGGCGGTCGGCGGCGGCGAGGTCCGGCGACGGCAGGGTAATCGCAATGCGTGAGAAGCGCTTCTTGCGTGGCATACCGAGTAATACTGGATATGTCACGCCTGCACAACGGGGCTGGAACGTGTCGCAGCTGTTTCCTGCCATCGACGCGAACGAAGCGCTTTGACAATCGCCGTAAGAGCGTGCGCTTCCGCGAAACTGGGGCGGCTGGATTCGAACCAGCGACTTCCTGATTAACAGTCAGGCGCTCTGCCAGCTGAGCTACACCCCAAAAAAATCCCGCGCCCCACTTCTAGCGGCGCGGACGTCGAAAACTGACTGGCTCACCCCAGCCACGCAACTGCACGCCCATTAACTCCCTCTCACTGGCACTCCCAGCGCTGTCCTCCCGTACACTCCCGCCAACCACAGCCGAACTCGCGGATCCATGGACGCCCTCGTCGCCGACCTTCGCTTCGCCCTGCGCGCCATCCGGCGACGCCCCGCTTTCGCCATCACCGCCGTCCTCAGCCTCACCCTCGCCATCGCGGCGACGACATCCGTCTTCAGCCTCGTCAACGCCGCCCTCTTCAAAGACGTCCCCGGCGTTAGGCGCTCCGAACGCCTCGTCCAAATCGCCCGCAACGCCGGCGGTGAGCCGACCGACGTCACCCACCAGATCTATTCACTTCTACGCGAACAGCGCGGCGCGCTCGAGGACGTCGCGGCCCTGGCGCTCGCTTCCGCTTCCATCGCCGCCGACGGCGAACCATCTGTGCGCGGCGCACTCGCCGTCTCCGGTTCGTACTTCACCTTGCTCGGCGTTCAACCCGCGCGCGGGCGTCTCTTCGCCCACAACGAAGCAGACTATCCGGCCATCGCACCCGTTGTCGTCATCTCCCACGACGTGTGGCAGCGCGAGTTCTCCAGCAGCGACGACGTCATTGGCCGCACCGTGCGCGTGAACGGCGTACCGGTCGAAATCGTCGGCGTCCTCCCGCCAGGGTTTGCCGGGCACCACACCGGCCTGCTGACAGACATCTTCCTCCCGTTAGGCATCCGCATTCCCGGGCTCCCGAGCCCCTCCGGATTCGAAACCCTCAGCGGATCCTCGCTCGAGCTCCTCGGCCGCCTGCGCGAGGGCGTGAGCCGCGAGGTCGCCGCGCGCGAGCTCTCCAGCGTCGCCGATCGCTACGCGCAGACCTCGGGTGAAGCGACCGTCACTCACCCATACCGACTGCAGGTCGACGCCTGGGGACCACTCCCGGCCGCGATCCGCCCCGCGGTATCGATCTTCCTCCTCGTCTTGCTCACGCTCGTCGCGCTGGCCCTCGTCATGGCCTGCGTCAACGTCTCCACGGTCTTGCTCGCGCGCGCCGCCGAACGTCAGCGCGAGCTGGCGGTGCGACGAGCCATCGGTGCCAGGCAGGGGAGGATCGTTAGGCAGATTCTCACCGAGGTTGCGGTATTGTTCGTGGCCGCCGGTGTCGCTGCCGTTTTCGCCGCCTCGTGGGCCACCAGCCTCCTGCACGGCCTCATTCCGACGATCCCCGTCCCCGGCCGACTCGGCGCCGACTTCGGCTTCGACCTTCGCGTACTCCTGTTCGCCGCCGTCTTGACGCTCGGCACCTGTGTCGCATTCAGTCTCTTCCCCGCTCTGCAATCGAGTCGCGGCTCGCTGACGCCAG
>JBFMFA010000562.1:0-3185 GCA_040753195.1 Gemmatimonadota bacterium
ACGCAGCGGTGCTACCGCGCGCGCATCGCCGATCTCCGAAATCGCCCATGCCGCCGCCGTGCGCACGTTCTCGCGCGCATCCGAGACAGCGCGGATCAGACCAGCAGGCGCTTCAGCCGGTTCTATCTGCCCCACGGCCCACGCGGCGGTCGCGCGCACCCGGTCCTCGGCGTCACTCGCGGCGGCTTCGCCTAACGCGGCAACCGCGTCGGCCGCTTCGATCTGCCCCAGCGCCCACGCCGCCATTTCGCGAACTTCCGCGTTCGAATCGCGACGCAACACGTCGGTCAGCGCCGCGGCGGCACTGCTCGCGTCCAGCGTCCCGAGCGCCCAGACCACCATTTCACGCGTGTCCTCGTCTCGCTCGGTGCGCAACACGCCCACAAGCCCGTCGACCGCCTCGCGGCGTCGGATCTGACCTAACGCCCACGCCGCCGCGCGACGGACGCGCGGCTCGGAGTCGGTGCGCAAAACGCGCAGCAGGTCGTCCACCGCATCGGCATCGTCCAGATGACCCACCGCGCCAGCGGCTGCCACCCGCACTTCACTTTCGTCGTCGGTCAACGCCGCCCGCACCGTCGCCGCCGCGCGGCGATCACCGATGCGCCCCAATGCCCAGATCGAATTGCCGCGCACCCCGTTGTCGGCGTCGCGCGCGGTGCGCATGAGCGGATTCAATGCCGCCTTGGACTGCACCAAGCCGAGGCCTAACGCAGCGGCTTCGCGCGTGAGGCTGTCACCCCGATTCAGTAGCTGAACGAGGCGCTCCTCTACAATAACGGCGTCCACGCGACCCACCAGGCGCACCGCCAGCTCGCGCACGCATGCGCTCGGCGAGGAGAGACTATCGATGAGCAGCGAGATCTGACTGAGCCGCAGCGCGCCGCGCGGGAATGACGCGACGCGGATTGCGGTCTCGCTGCCTAACGGCGTCGACGGTGCATCGTACCAACCGCGGCCACCCCAACCGGACGCGGCCTCCGCCGTCAGACCGCAGACGATCGGCGGCAGCTCGCGCACCGCCGCGAGTAAGTCCATGACGTTGCGAATCTCGTCCTGGGGCGCCGCGACGGTCTTAAGCGCACCATACGACGCTTTGGCGATGGCACGAGGCGTCTCCGCGTCCGGCGACGTACCGATCGCCCAACCGAGGGCCGATCCCATGAGCAAGAACGTGAGTCGAGACATGAGTGTACTCCGGTCAATCAACGTTGAAAAATCAGCACTTGTTGACAAAGGAAAACATTCGAATGCGGTTTGACTGCCCTGCCCCGTAAAAGGGTGACCCTTGACCCGCTGTTACGGCGATGGACGCGGCCACGGCCACGGCCATGGCCATGGACCCCCGCCCCTTCCGGCGAGCGCGGAGACCACTACTGCGCGGACCTCCGGATCCCGCGAATCGAGCAGGCGGGCCAGCGCTGTTGACGACCGCTCTCCGATGGCGCCTAACGCGCGAATGTAGGCCAGGCGCAAATCGCTGTCCTGCTCCTTGTTCAGCGCCTGTTCCAGTGCGCCGACCGTCTCCGGGTCCTCAATCTGGTACAGCACCCAAGCCGCCAGACGCCGCACCTGCGGTTCGGCATCGGACAGCGCGCCGATGACGGCGCGCGGCGCCGTTTTCGGGGCGGCATTGCCTAACGACCAGAGCGCAAGCATCCGCAGTCGCTTGGATTGGCCGCTCAGCGCGTCCGACAGGGCGTCGGCCGCCGCTTCGGCATCCAGATTGCCAAGCGTCCACGCGGCCGCCTCGCGCACATTTTCATCGCTGTCGCGACGCAGCGCTTCTACGAGCGCGTCGATCACGTCACGTCGTTCGGAACCGTGCGCCAACGCCCAGGCCGACATTTCGCGGACCGTGGCACTGCCGTCACGTCGCAGGGCGGTCGCCAATGCTGCGCCCACGTCGCTGCGCTCCGCATGGTTCGCGAGCCCCCACGCCGCGATGCGCCGCAGCCGCGCGCTGGTGTCGCTTCGCAGCACAGTCATCAACAACGCGGCGCGTTCGTCTGTCGTGTCGCTCGCGAGTTGCTCGAGATCCACATCGTGGTCCCGCTCACGCTCGATCTGCAACGGCTGCGCTCCTTGTGCAGAGCTCTGAACTGCCTGAGTCTCCTCCGCGCGTTGTTCTTGCCTGGTGTCCTGTCGCAGCGTTTGTGTCGTTTGACGCTCACTCTGGATACGGGGGTTGCCGCCGCTGCCTAACGCGACATCCTTGGCTACCGGGGAATCGGCAGATAACGCGGGAGAGGCGACCGGCGAGTTTGGTCGAGATGTCCGCTCCGCGGGAACCGCGGCACTGACAACAAAGACCAGCGAAGCGAGAGCAACGAGAATGCCGGCCGACTGGCGGCGCCCGGCGCGTCGGCGTACCTCGGGGTCAAGAATCGCGAGCATGCGCCCTTCGAATTCGCGGCGGTGCGCCATGGGAATGGCGATCGCCGGCGTACGCGTGCGCCCCAGACCGCTGACGATATCGAGCAGATGCTCGGCGTAATTGCTCGGCCGTAGTCCACACACCAGAGCGAGATCGTCACACGCGCGCTCGCTTTCGATGCGGAGCCGCCTAACGGCTGTCCACACCAGCGGGTGGAACCAGTATACGGCGCACGCCAGTCGCCCGAGGGTATGGCCAACGAGATCCCGACGCCGAATATGCGCCAACTCGTGCATCAGCACCGCGCGCCGTCGCTCGAGATCCCAGCCTTCGGACTCCGCGGGCAAAATGATGGTCGGCGTAAGAAGACCACACGCGAACGGCATCTTCACGTCGTCGCTGCGCAGAAGCCGCGGTGTCGCGTCGATCTCCAGCCGATCCGCGATCTCATACAGCGGAATCGTCCACGTCCGATCATCGAGCGGACGCGCACGACGCACAATACGACGCACCGAGAAGAATCCGGCGGCCAACCAACCCGCGACAATGACCGCCACGGCGAGCCAAATCATCGCCACAGTCCGCCAGATCGAGATCAGATTTCGAGGTGAAGCGAGCGCCTCTTCGGCCGGTGTGATCGTTGCCGCGTTAGGTACGGGCTGCTGTATCGTGGGCTGCTCCACGGGCGACGTCCGTTCCGCCATTACGCCGTCGGGACTCTCGAACACCGCCGAGCGGCTGGCCGGAGTCGCGGGTAGGATCCCCAGACGCACCGGGCTCCACGCTGTGAGCACCGGCAAAAGCAGCA
>JBFMFA010000563.1:0-3180 GCA_040753195.1 Gemmatimonadota bacterium
GACGGTCGTTGCGATGCACAGTCCGATGCGCCACGACGCTGAAGCAGTGTTCTTATCGAGTGACCCGCAGTCGCTCGATAAGGCGAACTACGTCCGCTTGACAATTGCCTCGTTAGGAGTGTTAGGCAACGCATCATGACTAGTAGGCGCTGACGAGCCGCGCCATTCCCAATTGCAGGTGCGGAGGTGTCGTGTCTGCGTCCTGAAAGTTGCAGAGCAACAGGTAGCGGTGTCCTTTCTCGAGCCGCACGAGCAGGCGGCCCGGCGTCCGAACCCCTGGGTCAGCCGTGAGGATGCCGCTCGGCGGCTCACGTAGATGGCGCCAGGTGGACTCTGCTCGTTCACGGCGCACGATTTCGGCCAAGGTGGCCTCGGGCTTGAGTTTTACGACGATGACTTCATGCGGCACCTTGCCGGCGTTGTCGAGCGCGAAGGCAACGCTGCCGGCACGTAAGCTGTCCGGCCCCTGAAAGGCATAGTCGACAGCACGAATTAGTATTTCCCGCGGCGAGTCCTCGCAAGCACACCCTGCCACAGCAGCCGTCAACGCGATGAGTGTGACCAGTTGCCGCAGGCGGCGGCCCTCGGTTCGTCCTGAAGTGTTGACTGGGCGCGTGAGTCCATTGCCTGTGCGCAGCCTAACGACGTGTCGTTCTGCTGAGCCGCACATCACCCCACAACACGTCGGCGACGCCTGCGGCAATAGGTCGTTAGGCGGACGCATGGGCAAGCTCTGTTGATGCCTATCGCGCGCGACGGCGCGCAGCGTCGCTGCGCTGGCGGCTTCGAACAATCCATAGCGCGAGCCCTGCCATCAGCCCCACTCCACCTAGTGCAGCGGCGATGAGCGGCCGAGTAATCACGCCGACAATTCCGAGCCCCGAACCACCCAGTACCGTTGCGATGAAGGCAATTGCGAGCCGACGGCGTCGCGCGGCGGTCCGGTCGCCATGACTGTCGCGCCGGCGAGGTGGTGGAGGGGTCGCGACGCCAACGGCGGTCGGCGGATTGCGTCGCGGAGGCAGACGTTGTCCGCGAGGGTCGGGTTCCGGCTGAAATGCGGATGCCACCACTTGCTCCTAGGTCGGACGAGCGCGAATCACGGCGTAGGCATTGATACTGAGTACGACCCCGCGTGAGATCAAGTGACAGTACAGCCGGTGGGATGACCGAGCGCGTGGGCGGAACGGCGATCGGTCGTCATCGGATGCATTTAGGCGTGCCGCCTAACGGCGTGTCGTGCTACTGGTTAGGTACGCAGCAACGACTGAGGAATGACTCGTGTCAGACGCGCCTCTGGAGTTGCTAGGGAAGTCGTGACGCCGCTATTTCTGTGACGGACTTGAGTTTCTCCGGCGCGATCGTCGCTTTCGCGGATGCGGCGGTCATCACGAGCATCCCTTTGACCACCGTCGCACAAAACGTTGTAGGCGAACCCTGCGCAGCTCCTGCGGGCGGAGTCAGCAACGAGCAACTGGTGCTCCCGAAATCGCTCTTTTCGTACTTCCAACCCTGAGCCTTGAGCATGTCGTACATGCTGTTCATCCAGTCCAACAGCTGCCGCGTGTTCATGTTTTGCTTCGGCACCTTCCCCACTGACAGTGTAAAGAGCCCGCCGGGTATACCCCACGAGCATGCTCTTCTCAGTGGTTTCTCTCCTTGTCCCGTGCCAGGCATGTCGCCTTCGGCCGATTCTCCGACACTTCCTACAGCGGTGGTGACTTGCGCCTTTGTGAGGAGCGAGCAGGGATGCAAGGTGGCCCCGGTTTGCGCACCCGCCCGTCCCGCAGCGCTGAATCCGAGCACAACGGCAAGGCTCATAGCGTACCTGGGCATAACACCTCCATCAGTCCGCCTGCAGGCCGCGGTTCAAATTCGGGTCGTTGGGCCGGCGCCGCAAGCACCACGCGATTACCTGAGCGCTGAGTCAGCTACCCAGTTGACAGGTTACAGGTGCAGGGCCTCGTGCTGGGCGATCTGCCTAACGGCGTGCCGACGTGCGGCGCCTTCACTCAGATTCTAGGGGCGACTGCAGCAACGGATTGTTAGGCGGCAAGTTACTTAACGATGCCACGATAGACGAGTTGCTCCGCATACCACAGGTCTTGTCGACCGTCGTAGCGGTTGTAGAAAAGGATTTCAATGGTGTCCGCGTCGGATTCGTTCGCGACGATGCTGCGCAGGCCGCTGAGGAATCCGTCGGGTGGAGGCAACAGGCGTAGCAAAGGGATCAAAGCCTCCCGCTTAATACCGAAGTCCTCGATGAGTGTTCGGATAAATGGAATTTGCTTAAAGTCGGATGGCAATCTCCGGCGGATCCTTGCGGTCATGTGCTCGTCTATTGCTCGGCGCAGTTCATCAATGCCTAGGTCGTATTTGGTGCGAAAGTCGGCATACTTTCGGTCTTGCAGCTCCGCCGGCAGGTCAGATTGGTCGGCGAGGGCTGGCAATACAAACACATCTCGAAACTGCAGTTCGAATGCGAGCTTGGCTCTCCACTCTTTGTCGACCCACCTTGAAGCCAGGCTCGTACGCGTTACGAGAAGCACTAGGAAGTCTGCTTCAGCGAGGCCGTGCTCTATTGTCTGTGTAAGTGAGTGGCCGGCTCGCAGTTCCCATTCGTCCAGCCAGACGGTGCTGCCTGACTTGCCGAGGTCATCTGCTATTTGCCGAGCAAGCTTCCTATCGGCACTTGAGTAGGACACAAAAACGCGCGAAGGCATCCTGGCTATGCGGGATTACTTGCCGCCTAACGACGTGCAATTCTGCTGCGCCGCATATCATGGTTGGCCGCCGTGGCGAAGCCCGCGGCGGCCGACCGCCAGAGTCCGCGGCGACTGCAGCAATTGCTTGTTAGGCACCAGCGCGCGAGAGGATTCATGGTACAACAGTGAGCTGTGCAGCAGCTTTGAAGTTGTTGTCGGCGCGGGCCGTCGCAACTATGCTCGTTGTGCCGGCGGCCAGCGCTGTGGTGAGGCCGGTCACTGGATCGATGCGTGCCACATCCGGGCGACTGATGTCCCAGAAGACGAGGGAGTCACGGTGCAACACAGTCGCGCGAAACCTCAACGTGTCGCCTATGCGCGCGGTCGCGGCCGCCGGAGCGACGGAGATAACAAAAACGCCGGAGCGTGGCGGTGGCGGTTCAGGGACTGAGACCGAGGAGTCGTCGCACCCCCA
>JBFMFA010000564.1:0-3179 GCA_040753195.1 Gemmatimonadota bacterium
TACGCCTTACGCCTTACGCCTTACGCCTATTTCACGGTCTTCACCGCGAAATCATCAAACGCAGCGACCGTTAGTTCCTTCCCCTCTGCGGGTCGCGCGTGTCGCAGCGCGGTCGCCGCTCGGAGCATCAGCTCCACAGCATCTACTGTGGACTCGGCGAAATCGGAAACGGCGCTGTACCCCGCGCGTACCTTCAGCTGGCGGATCTCGCCGCCTACAAGCAGTGGGCGCGACTCAACGGCCTCCTGCACGCGTTCTACGATGCGCAGCGCCCCTTTCACGTCGCTCGCTGGCGCGATGATCGCGAACTCGAGTTGACCGAGATGCCCAACCGCATCTGACGTACGAGTCGTGTCGCGGCAGATGTCGCTCAGATAACCCACGACGCGATTGATCTCTTCGCGGTCGGACAGCGCCTCCTCGGGGATTTCCGTAGCGGGGGCGATTACGACACAGGCCAGCGCGGCATGACGCCGTGCGGCGTCCGATCCGATTTCTTTGGCCCGCCGAGCGAGCCCGCGAACGTTATAAAGCCCGGTAACCGGATCGATGACGGCGATGTCTCGCACCCTGTCGATCTCGCGTTTGCTCTGAACAAAAGCCGCCATCTTCAGGAGCAGCGCTTCGCTGTCGATTGGCTCTCCGAGCAACTCCCACGCTCCGGCGCGCAGAGCCTCGAGACGCAGGGCACGCGATGCCGGTCCTGCGGTCGTCATGACGATCGGAGTGCTTTGTGAGAGCCCCACCTCACCTCGGAGGAGCTGACAGACTTCGATACCGCCAATGTCCGGAAGTCCGACATCGAGGATGACGGCGTCAGGCTGGGTCCTTTTCGCGACGTCGACCGTCTGACGGCCCGTATAGGCTCGGACGACCGCAAAACCAGCTTGCCCCAGAACGCTCTCCAGTGTTCGCGCGGACCATTCCTGGTCATTCGCAACGAGCACTAAAGGCGGTGGGGAAGCGGAACCCGCCGAAACCGGTGATCTGTCGATCGACATGCGCTATGGTGTGGCGGCCGCGGCACTGTAGTAGGCCACAGCCAGGGTACGCTTGGACGCACAAGTCATGCTGGCCCTTTGGCCTAGCGCGATATCTGGACGCCTGTCTCACGCTGGCGTGCCGAGTTGTGACTTTGGATACGGGCGCAGCGAGAGCTGCCGCGAGGTTCGGGCCGACGTACAAGGCGTGCTGGTCCCGTGTGTAAGTTCCGTAACGCGTTGTGGGATAGGCTTCTGCTGTGTACCTGAGGAGCGTTCTAGGACTTGCTGCGCGACTTTTTGGGGCGTGACGCGACGCTGACGCTTGCCGTCTCCAGTCGGTCCCCACGCACATTGTGATGGCGGCGCCGGCGCATCCTGATGTGGGTCAAGCGCAACAACAAAATGGCGTAATGTGGTGTGCGATTTGCACTTGCGTGATGTGCGGTAGGGCCCTAAAGATTTGGTTTTTCACATCTTCCACGTCATGCGCTGTTCCGTTTCACCGGATCGCGGATCGGGCATGAATCTCTCAGAGCGTACTCAGTCTATGCGCAAATCCCCTTGGCTCCGGCGCGCCGCCGGATTCGCAATCGCCTTATTCGCGGTCGCGGTAGCGCAGGCGCAATCGAGTCTTGGCGAACTGCGAAGGCAAATGACCCGGGCCGAGCTTGAGTCGGCGCTGGCGAGCTACGAGAAGCTGGCTGTTAGCACGAGCGACAGTAAGATCAAAGAACAGGCACTCGGCGACGCGGCCGCCATACGTGAACGGCTGCGCACCGGCGATTTCTATCCCGGCGATCGCATCGTGATTCGCGTGCTGAATGACACGACGATCAGTGACACATTTACGGTCAAACAGGGGCGGATGATCGACTTTCAGTCCATTCCGCACCTCGCGCTGACTGGCGTGCTCGACTCTGAGCTACTTGGGCATGTGCGCACACACATCGGGAAATACATCCGCGACCCCGACGTTCAGGTAACCCCACTCGTTAGGCTGCAGTTGAGCGGTGGCGTCGGCCAGCCCGGGTGGTATCAGTTCCGTACCGATCAGACGCTGTCGGATGCGATCATGTCGATCGGCGGTCCAGGACAAAATTCGGAGATCAATAAGACCGATATCCTGCGTGGCGGGCGCGTCCTCGTGGACCGCGGTGCAACGGCACGCGCATTGCGCTCAGGAAAAACGATAGGGGATTTGGGTTTGCGCGATGGTGATGAAGTTCGGATCGCCGAGCGGTTCGTCGCGCAAACAAATCGGCTCTGGACCATCCTCCCCATCGTTACAAGTCTGTTGTTCACGATTCGCTTCATCGCAACGCGCAATTAGGAGCATAGCGCTGACGTGCACGTATGTCCGGAATTAGCTTGACGCCCGCTGATGAGCGAACATTGACGCCGCCACTCAGTTCACCGGCGGTGCGCCGCGCGCGAAAAGTGAATCATGAAGGCGTGTCCACGCTCGATCGTGGGCTCGCAACGGAAGTCGCGCGCGAGGACGCATTGGCCAACGACGTCGTTCCCCGGCAACGCAGCGACAAGTTCAATCGCGCACTCAACGTCACGCTGGCGACAATCGGTTTGCTCGTCACGCTGCCGTTGTTGATTCTCATCGGCATTCTGATCAAGGCGACTTCACGCGGGCCCATCTTATACGCGCAAACGCGTGTCGGCCTGGACCGTCGCTGGCGCCGTACGCTTGCCATGCACGATCGCCGCGTGCGCGATCTTGGCGGCGCCGTGTTCACGATCTACAAGTTCCGCACGATGCGCGTGGATGCGGAAGCGAAGTCAGGCGCGGTGTGGGCGAAGGAGAACGACCCTCGCGTTACGCCGTTAGGCAGATATCTGCGCATTCTGCGACTGGATGAGTTGCCGCAGCTCTGGAACATCCTGCGCGGCGACATGAACATCGTGGGTCCACGCCCAGAACGGCCCAGCATCGTTGCTCGTTTGCAGCGTGATATTGCGCAGTACGGCTGCCGCCATCGCGTGCGTCCGGGGCTCACGGGGCTCGCGCAGATCAATCAGCAGTACGACGCCTGTCTCGATGACGTACGCACGAAAGTGCGATTCGATTTGGATTACCTGCGCAAGCAGAGCCTGCTGCTCGATGTTCAGATCATGCTGCGCACGGTCCCGTCGGTTCTGCTCAAGTACAGGGGCTGGTAATCGAGTCACTCGATCGCGTGTACG
>JBFMFA010000565.1:0-3170 GCA_040753195.1 Gemmatimonadota bacterium
CTGGTCCGCCCCCCCGCCGCGGGGGCGCCACAGCCGGTTGCCCCACCGTCGTTTGAACGCACGCAACTGGCCGAAGGTGTTTACGCCTTCGTGTTCAACAATCCGCTCGGCCCCGCAGTCGACGGCACGTCACTCGTAGTCATCAACGATGCGGACGTGCTCGTGGTCGATGCGCAGAACACGCTCCATAGCGCACGCGCCACCCTCGCTGAAATACGAAAGCTCACGAGCAAGCCGGTGAAGTACGTCGTGACCACGCACTGGCACGGCGACCATCACGCCGGAAATCAGATCTACGAGGAAGCGTTCCCGGGCGCCGAGTTCATCGCGCATCGCAATACGCGGATCGACATCGAAGGAAAGCACAACCCCGGAATGGAGCGCTTCAAGGAACAGTGGCCACAGTACATCACGACTTATGAAAAGCAGATGAAGGACGGAAAGCGCAGCGACGGCTCTCCGCTCACCGCCGATGACAGCACGTATCTGAAAGAGAGTGCGGTACTGATCCGCTGGCTCGGCGCCGACTCGAAGGCGCAGCGTACCGTGATGCCCACGATCACCGTCGACAGGGAACTGATCCTGCATCGCGGTAAACGCACGATCGAGATCAAACACATGGGACGCGGCAACACGCGCGGCGACCTCGTCGTCTTCCTACCTAACGAGCGAATCGTCGCCACCGGTGATCTCTTGGTGAATCCGGTTCCCTACTCCTTCGGCTCGTACCTGAGCGAGTGGATGCAGACGCTGCGCGCCATCAGCGCGCTGCCTGTGGACGTGATCGTACCCGGACACGGCGCCATCCAGCGCGACCGTGCGTATTTGAACCAATTCCTCGCGTTGTTGGAGACCACCCTGTCGCAGACCAAAGCGGCGGTTGCGAAAGGGCTCGACCTTGCGGCGACTCGGAAGGCTGTGAACCTCGATTCGATACGCCTGCAATTCACGCGTGGCGAGCGGGCACGGGAACGCGCTTTTGCTGCGTATTTCACTGCCCCGGCGATTGAACGTGCCTTTCTGGAGGCCAAGGGAGAGCTCGACAAGAACCCTTAGGCCGCCAAGGCTTGTTTGATTGCCGCAATCACGCCGGCTTCTGTCGCTCGGGCGTGCACCTGGTACACGCCTGAACGGCGCACCAGCTCCGCGACGTTAGGCGCCCGCACGCCGCCGCCCGCGAGGATCTCTATCTGGCCCTGGGCGTGCTCGCGCAACTTGCCGAGCGTCTCCGCGCCTTCGGCGGCGGCACTGGCATGCCCTGACGTCAGCACGCGGGTTACGCCGCACTCGATGAGCGCGTCCAGCGCGGCAAGAGCGTTTGGAGCGGCGTCGAAGGCGCGATGGAACACTGTTTCGATCCCTTCCGCGAGCACGACGACACCGCGAGTTGCGTGCGCGTCGATCGTGCCGTCCCGGCGCAATACGCCGAAGACGACGCCGCCGGCGCCGGCGGTGCGCATCTCGCGGGCGAGCGTGTGCAGATCGGCAATCTCCGCGGCGCTGTATACGAAATCCCCCGGCCGTTGACGCAGCATCGTGAGACACGGAACGCCAAGCGTTAGGCACTGCTTGAGCAACGACGTGGTGGGGGTCAGGCCGCCGACGCCCAGGTTGGCGCAGATTTCAAGCCTGTCCGCTCCTTCGGCGACAGCGCGCTGTGCGGCAAGGAACGAATCGATCGCCGCTTCGACAAGCACGCGTCGCAGCATGCAGGGTCGCTAGGGCGTCAGATCCGCGCGATACGCCGTCGAAAAGACCAGAAAGCGCGAGACGTCGCGCAGCGTTTGCGCGCTGAAGCGGATCGTATGCGCATCACGCCGCTCGATCCCGGGAAGGAGCGACATGATCTCCGCGGAGAGGTAACTCTTGTAGACGATGTCGAGTTGATACGGCGCGGAAACGCGATGCGGCCGAAAATCGCGGAGCCGCGCAATCGCGGCGCGCGCCCGCGTCTTGATGAGCGCCTGACCAGCCGCCGGCGTCATCGTCGCCGCCGAGTGAAAACCGATGCTCTGCTTCACGACGGCGCCCTCCACGTCGCCGAGCAGTGTCCGGACTTCGCCGACCGCGGACTCGTCGCCGCTCACCATCACGACGGGAACACCGAAGGAGCCCGCGAGCGCCGCGTTCATCGAGGATTCCGCCATCGGTCGACCGTTGAGATAGACGCCGGCGAACGTGGCGCTCGACATCGTGTGGGCGCGCACGCCTTGTGGGTTGGTCGTGGCCGCGTGGTAGCCGATGAACATCGCGGCTGAAAACGTCGAGTCGATACCGTGCATCATCGAGTACGGTCGATTGCCGCCGCGGATGATCGTCACCTCAGGCGGGAAGCGGTCGATGAGCAGGTTCTGCATGTTCCCGTGCGAATCGGCGACCACGAACTGGGTCGCGCCCGCTTCGCGCGCGCCTTCGATGGCGGCGAGCGCTTCGAGCGTCATGAATTCGCGGAAGCGCTGATACTCGAAGCCATCGGGGCCAAGCTGTTCGGAGGAGACGACGCCCGTGATTCCCTCCATATCGACAGAGATGAAAACTTTAACGGGCCGTTGCGCCGCCGCGGTACTTGTTGCGACGATGGTCAGGACGATCAGCGTGAGAAGACGGCGCATCGATTGGCTCCTGTGCAATCGCCGTTAGGCTAGGCGGGCGGGATTAACTTGACTGTAGGTCGAACTTGCCGCCAGTCCTCGAAGTTCCTGGTGGCGATGCGTCCTGCCCTGCGGCAATTTTGGTCGCGTGCAGCGGCCGAATCATCCACACAATAACCGCCGGCGACCGGTCGCGGGGATCATGGGTGCCGCACAAGCGGCTGCGCGGCACGTCGCTGACGCCGAACGACTGGGGGAGCTTCTCGCGCGTGATGGGTGGGTCGTGCTGACGGGTGGGCGGCCCTACGGGGTCATGGAGGCGGCGAGCCGCGGCGCGAAGCGCGTGGCCGGCAGCCTAACGATTGGTGTGTTGCCGACCGCCGACGAGGACCCGTCGCCCTTCGTGGACGTGGCCATCCGCACGGACATGGGTCATGGACGCAACAACGTGAATGTCCTGTCGAGCGACGTGGTGATCGCCTGTGGCATCGAGGGTCCGGGGACGACGTCCGAGGTCGCGCTGGCGCTTAAAAACGGGCGTCCGGTGATCCTCCTGGCGCCCGGTGATGCCGCGCGGCG
>JBFMFA010000566.1:0-3166 GCA_040753195.1 Gemmatimonadota bacterium
TACCGACCGCGCGGACTCCGCGCGAGGTTGAGCAGCCAATTGCGGCCGGGGGCCACATTCGGCAACAGTGACGCAAAGGCACGCACGCCCGACGCGAGCGGGGCAGGAAGCTGAGGGACGCTGCCGAGTGTCTCGAAGTACCGCGTGTAACCGCCGAACCCCTCGTCGCCGCCGTCCCCGGAGAGCGCCACCGTCACGTCGCGCCGCGCCAGATTCGACACCAGATACGTCGGCAGCGCGGATGAATCGCCCATCGGCTCATCCAACGCATGTACCACGTCGTCCACGAGCGCGTCCGCGTCGGGGTTGACGATGAGCGCCGTGTGATTCGTCCCTAACGCGGCGGCAACTTCGGCGGCATACGATGACTCGTCGTACGCCGCCTCACGGAACCCGATCGAGAAGGTGAGCGGCGCGGAGTCCATCTGACGCCGCATCGACGCAACGACGGTGGAGGAGTCGATGCCGCCGGACAGGAAGGCACCTAACGGGACGTCCGATTCCAGATGGATGCGCACTGATTCGTCGATCAGGCGCCGCAACTCTTCGACGGCCTCGCGCTCGTCCAACCCGGTTCGTTCCGCCCGCGCCGGAACCCAATAGGCATTTTCCCGGATGCCGTCGGCACGCGACCACGTTAGGCGATGTCCGGGGGCGAGTTTGCGCACACCGCGGAAGATGGTTTTGGGGTGCGGGACGTAGCCGAACGCGTAGTACTCGGCGACGGCCGCGGGGTCGATCTCTGCGGCGAAATCGGGAAGCGTGAGGAAGGCGCGCAGCTCGGAAGCGAAGGCGACACCGCCGCCCGGATGCGGCCAGATGTACATCGGCTTGATGCCGAGGCGGTCGCGCACAACCAGGAGGCGCTCGCGGCGAGAATCCCAGATCGCGAAGCCAAACATGCCGCGCAGCTCATGCACAACGTCGTCGGCGCGGTCCTCGTAAAAATGGACGATGGTTTCGGTGTCGCTGGATGTGGCGAGGCGATGACCAGCTGCGCGGAGGCGCTGCCTGAGGTCGCGGAAGTTGTAGATCTCGCCGTTGAAGACGAGGTGCACGGTCCCGTCTTCGTTGACCATGGGCTGGTGCCCACCGGCGACGTCGATGACGGAGAGCCGACGCATGCCGAGGGCGGCGTTAGGCCCGACATAGTAGCCAGAGTCGTCGGGCCCGCGGTGTCTGATGGCGTCGCACATGCGGGCCAGAATGGCCGCAGCGTCGGTGTTATACGAAGGAATGCCCGCGAAGCCGGCGATGCCGCACACAAAACGAAGAGTTGTGGGTTTTCAGCTTGGAGTTCGAACGCCCGCAGCGACGCGGCGTCCTGAAAACTAACACGGACATCTCAGGGCGAATGCGTTCCTCGTCAGTTTTCTGTCGTCAGCAGTCGGTCCTGAAGGGCTGTTTTTTGTGGGTTTTTGTGGAGGGGTGCAATACAATGATCACGGCGCCTCGTGAATCGCGTGCCATGTTGTGCGCCATGCAGGACTATCACGACCTCTTGGTGTGGCAAAAAGCGCACGCCCTAGCACTACGCGTAGACACTCTGGCGGAGCTGTTAGTTCGTCGCAATCGAGCAAATCTCGCGTCGCAAATGAGACGCGCTTCGATGTCAATATCGTCGAATATCGCAGAAGGCTGCAGCCGCTCGAGTCCGCGGGAGTTTGCGCGTTTTCTCCAGATTGCGATTGCGTCGTCCACGGAAGTGCAGTACCAGGCAGAGTTCGTCGTCGATGCTCGAATATTGCCGCCTAACGAGACTGAACGGCTGAGCGAACACGTCGTGGAAGTTCGCCGCATGCTTTACGGCTTGCTCAAACGTCTGAGAGCGTCTCCAGACTTCACTGACTCCAAACCGCCCACCCAAACTGCCAACAAAAAACTGAGTACTCGGCGTGACTCCAAGCCGAGTACTCAGTACTGACTCGAATGACGGTTATCTGACGTTGGCCAGTTTACTCTGCAGCTGATTGTAATCTACCCCCAGTCCCACGAACGAGCCGCTCGTTAGGCTCCAGTTCCCGTTCGGCCAAATCGGGTTCGCAAACCCCGCGCTCGTTAGCGATCCCACCCTGAGGCTGCCGCTCGGCAGCAGTGCGTTCGTACTCGCCACGAACCCGTTGCTCGCCACGACAAACGGCGCACTCAGATTCGCGTTGTTCGCGGCATCACCCGACCCCTGCGAGCTGAACCAGTTGTACGTCGCGCCGCCACCCACGTTGTTCCTGAAGGTGAAGCGCGCCTTCTTGAGATTCCCCGTGAGATCCACATACGTGGCCACGCCCATCCCTGTGTTGTACTCGATCCACATGTCGTCCACGTTGTTCTGAATCGTGAACAAGCGGCCATTCGATCCGAGCCCTGACGCGCCCAGACCCGTGATGAGATTCTGTGCGATCTTCACACGACGCATCGGCTGTGCGTTCCCGTAGTTCGGGAAGAGGTTGAACCCACCCGACACGTTATGAATGTGGTTCCACTGGAACGTCACGTCCGACACGATACACCAGCTGCATGGATTGTCGGCGGTGCCTAACACGACCGACGATCCGGCCTGCGCATCCACCCAGTGATTCTCCAGCACGTTCTGCTCGAAGAGCACGCGTTGCGCGTTCTTCAGCTCAAAGATGTTCTTCACCGTCCACACACCCTGCCAGCTCAATGGCCGGCCGAGGTAGTTGCGGCGGATCGTGATGTCGGAGCCGACGAGGTTCGGAATGCTCGTCATGTCGCCGCCGAACATGATCACTTCACCGGCAGCCTCGAGGCGGTTGTTCTCGATGAGGAATGGTCCGGGACCGTTCCAGGCCAGAATCGCCTGCGAGTCGAAGCCCTTGCCATGGCACTCCCGGAGTTGCGAGCCGATGACGGCCAGCCGCGCGGCGTTTGCGGAGAGACAGCGTTTCGTATTCGTATTCGACTGACCATGCACATACACGCGATCGAGGATGATGTCTTGCGGCGTCTGGGCCATGGTTACCTGCGTGGAGCCGCTTGTGCCGATCACGATGATGCCCTGTTGCACGTTAGGCTGCAGGGCTGCCCCGGGCGCCACCGTCACCTCGAGACCCACCAGGCGCCACCCCGTAATGTTCGTCATGTTCCACGCCGTACCGATTGCCGGGAGCACGTTCGGCGTAACGATCTTCGGCATCAACGACGCATG
>JBFMFA010000567.1:0-3164 GCA_040753195.1 Gemmatimonadota bacterium
CGCATCGCGAGCACCTGCCCGAATTTCAGAAAGACGACTCCGAGCTCCTCCAGCGCCTCACGCACGCGGGGAGGAGCTGGCCACTCCCGCTCGCGACGCAGGGCGCCGATGAAGCCGTGCCGTGCCAGGACGCGGAGGATGCGGCCTATTCTCGGCACTTCCTGGAGCGCGGTGCGCATACCTAACGAGTATACGACGGCGCCGTGCGCTCAGGTTCGCGTGGCGGCCGCAGCGTGGTGAGACGGCGCACCCCGCCGGCGAGCGCGTCATGCAGGTCGATCGCGTTCGATGGGTGCGGGATCGTGTTGCATGTCACCACAACTGCCGCGCCGGCCGTTCGCAACTCGTCGTAGGCACGTTCGGCGAAGACGGCGTGAACGCCGATGCAAACGGGCGCGCGCAGACCCGCGCGACTCAGGTGGCCGATCGTCGCGATCATCGTGCGTGCAGTCGAGATGATGTCGTCCACGAGCACCGGCGTATGGTCGCGCCAACGCTCGACGTTAGGCACCGATACAGTGACATCGCGGTCTCCGCGACGCACTTTCTCGAGCACGATCCAGGGCGCGTTCGCGGCCTCGGCGACACCCTGCACCCACTGGGCGCTCTCCGCATCCGGTCCAATGAGCAGCGGCTGCTGCACGTTGCCGCGGATCCAGGCCGAAATGTGCGGCGCGGCGTGTACAACGTCCGCCGCCACGGAATAGATCTCCCCGAGCGAGCTGCGCCGATGCAGATGCGGATCGACGGTCACAATCCAATCCACCGCTGCCGAGAGCAAGCGCGCGAAGTGCACCGACGTGACGCCCTCTCCTTCACGAAAGCGGCGGTCCTGTCGCATGTACGCCAGGTAGGGAGCCACAAGGCCCACACGCGCGGCGCCAAGCTCGCGCGCCGTTGCCGCCAGGAAGATCAACGGAAGGAGTTTGTCGTCGGGCCGCTGCAGCGTGCACGCCAGAACCAGATCCCGGTCGCGCACGGGTGTGTCGATGCGCACGTACGTCTCCCCGTCTGGAAAACGCCGCAGCGTCAATGGTCCGAGCTCGCCTTCCAGGCGCCGCGCGAGATCGGACGCGAAGGAATCGTTTCCCGGAAGGGCGAAGACGAGCAAGCTCACGCTGACCCGTCGGCAGTGCCGATGATCCCAGGATTCTGCTCGGCGTACGCAAGTGCGTAGGCCAACTCTCCCGGCGACTCCGCATGCAGCGTATAGAGCGGCTCGCCGTGTTCCAGCCGCGTGCCTAACCGCACGTGGAGCTGCAACCCCGCGGCCTTTGCTCGCGGTGCCCCCGCGAGCTTCGCCAGGCGAGCCAGCCGGCGATTGTCGATCGTCGTGATGCGCCCCGCGTTAGGCGCGCTCACTTCGTGCGTGTATTGTGCCTGGGGCGGCTCGCGGATCCCTCCCTGCGCGTCGCAGATCGCCCGGAACTTGAGCCACGCGGCCCCCGAATCCAGCAGTCCGCGCGCGAGGTCGTATCCATTCCCGGTTCCGAGATCATCGCCTAACTCGATCACGCGACCGGCGAGAACGAGCGCGCGCTCGCGCAGATCGGCGGGTGCGTCCGCCTGACCCTGCAGCACGGCGAGGACGTCGCGTGCCTCGAGTGCCGGGCCAATGCCGCGCCCGATCGGTTGCGTGCCGTCCCCTTCGACGACCTCGATGCGCAAACCCAGCGCTCGGCCGGTGGCAGCAAGCCGCGCGCCTAACGTTGCCGCGGCTTCCGCGTTGCGCACTTTCGCGGTCGCACCGATGGGGAGATCGATGACCACGTGCGTCGACCCGGCGGCAGCCTTCTTCGACAACACCGAGGCAACCAGCTGGCCTTCGCTGTCGATGTCGAGCGGACCTTCGATGCGAATGATCATGTCATCCGCTGGACTGAGGCGCACCGCTCCACCCCAGACGATGCATGCGCCCTCACGTTCGACCACGCGTCGCATGGCAGGAATGTCGAGCGTCACCGGCGCAACGGTCTCCATCGCATCGGCGGTCCCGGCCGGCGACGTGATCGCGCGGGATGACGTCTTGGGCATCGTTAGGCCATACGCAGCGACGATCGGAACGACGATTATCGTCGTTCGGTTGCCAGGCAGCCCGCCGACGGAGTGCTTGTCGACCACGCGCTGTTGCGGCCAGCTCAGCCGGTCGCCGACGTCGATCATGGCGCGCGTGAGGGCGATCGTCTCATCCATATCCAGCCGACCGCCGGCGCACGCGGTCACAAACGCGGAGAGATGAATGGATGAATACCGCCCCGCTACGATATCGCGCATGATCGCGCTGAACGCGGCCGCGTCGAGACGCTGTCCATAGACCTTGGCCCGCACGCTGCCGAGCGACGACACTGGCTCGGTGTGCGACAGCGTCACCGTGTCGCCTTCGGCTGCACCAAGCGCACGCCACGCAGCGTCTGACAGCGCGGCTTCATCAGGCGCGAGGAGACCGGACGTCACCACATTGAGCGTGGCGATGATGGAGTGATTTCCGTGCGCCACGCGCACGCGCGCCAACGCCTCCCACCCTTCGGATTTGCACACGGGACACTCGGCCGACATGAAGATGATCGGCTCCTGATACGTGTCGATGCCGATCCGGCGCAGGCGCAACACGTTTGCGGCGTGCTGCTGCACGGCGCCGCTCACGGGGTTCCCCGCTCCGCCTTTGCCAGCGTCATCAGGAACCCGAATGCCGGATCCTTCGAGTCGGTGTGTCGCAGCATCTCCCAATGTTCCGTGATGTATGCCCGAAGGGAGTCGACCACATGGCGCAGCGACACCGAGCGATAGTTCCCAGTCGATCGCTCGGTCGACGCGAAGACCACATACCGGATGCGATGACCGATCGGGAGGCGCGCCGACCCTTCGCGCAGAAGTGTCTCGACGACGCGCGGAGCTTCCTCTCGCGAGCAGCAGCCGAAGGCCGCGAGCGCGGCCCGGATCACGCCAGGGTCCGTCGCGGCTTCATTGAGCGCCGCGCGGCCTTCCTTGATCTCACCCACGATCATATCGGCCTGCTCCGCGCTGACGCCTAACGCTGGGTCCGGATCGGCGTGCTCTTCGTCCGCGGCCGGGCTGCGTTTGAGCGCAGGCGTAAGGCGCCCAGCTCGTGGAAAGCGCAGCGCCAGAATGTCGAGATCCGTCGCCGTGCGATACGTCCCCCCTTT
>JBFMFA010000568.1:0-3163 GCA_040753195.1 Gemmatimonadota bacterium
AGGCATGGGTTGTGTCCCGCGTCGGCTCGGCGCGGGGCCGCCACGTTATTCGTCGCGACGACCCACCGCAACGGCCTTCAATCCGACATCTGTAAGAGAAGGCCGTTCAATCCAGCAGTCATCGACGACGCGAAGGGCTGCACAATTCTCTTACGCAATTCGCCTTTTTCTTTCCCACCCTCACCACGACGTTAGTCAGAAGACGCGCGATCACCGAATGGCACTTCGGCTCTGGATCTCCCGTTGTGTTCACGCACCTTGACCCACGAATGGCGGAGCGCAGCATCAATGGCGCTGTCTAATTGACCTGCGCGCCTGAAGCCCAACCCCTATCCCCTAACCCCTGGTATTTGTATGCCCCTCATTTCATTTCGCGGACTCCTGATCGCATCGCTGCTGTCTGCGGGAGTCGCATCGGCGCAGACGCGCGGATTCACGGCGGGGAACTACTCGTTCCTCCCACGAACGGCAGCGTTCGACCCCCAATTCGACGCGTGGCGCGTGCAGGTCGCGGCCGACTCCTTCCGCGTGTTCGACCCGAGCGGCGCTGTTTTCCTTGTGTCCCTGTCCAAGATGGCCGGAGACACTCTCGTCTGGACCGATGTTATGGGACCGTGCACGGGCGTCGTGTCGCGCTACGTGGTCAGCCGCGATACCGTCGGCGTAAAACTCGACCTGATCGACGATGCGTGCACCGACCGCGCCAACGTCCTGCCCAATATCTATTTCGCCCCGGCAAAGGCCTCAGGCGGAGAGTTCGCCGCCGAGCCGCGACGGCGCTACACGAAACTCCGTGTGCTCGGCTACCCGTGACGCGCGTTGTCTTTTGCTACGGCGCTTTTAGCTTGCACCGCTCACACCACCAGAGGCTTCATGGGTAAAGGCGACAAGCGCACGAAACGCGGCAAGATTTTTCGCGGTTCCTACGGGAAGACACGTCTGCACAAGAAAGGCGGGAAGAGCAAAGCCAAGAAGGCTAGCGCGTAGTTCTCGTTAGGGTACGAACACCTCGACGACACTGGTCTGCGCGAGACCCGCCTGCGGGCCGCCGCCGATCGCATAAAGACGGCCTCCCACCACGGCCACGGCAAGCCCGTGACGCGCCGTTGGCAGGGGGGCCGCGCTGCTCCAGCGATTCTCCTGGGGATCGTAGATCTCGTGCGTGTCGAAGACACTCGACGCAGTCTCGCCGCCTAACGTATGGATCCGCCCGTTCAGCGCCGCCCCACCGAGCCCGCCGCGACGGCTCGGCATCGGCGCTCGCGTCGACCAGCGATCGTTCGTTAGGTCGTAGGCCTCTACCACGTCGAAATTTCCGCCGGTGCGCCCGGCGATCGCATAGAGGACATCGTTCACAACGGCAGCCGTCAGGTGATCCCGCGGCGTGGGGATCGGCGCGCCCAACCGCCAACGGTTCGTCGCCGGATCATAGATCGCCGCGGAATCCACCCGCGGCCGGTCCGGGCCCGTTCCACCAACAACAACCAGACTGCCGTGCACAACGCCCACAGCTGACGCGCCCCGGCCCGCCGGCAACGAGGCGCGCGCCTCCCATCTGTTTCCGTCCGCCCGGTATATCCAGAGGTTTGCGCGGCCGACAAACCCATTCATGTAGCCGCCGATCGCATACAACGTGTCGTTGAGGACGGCGAGGGGCATGTGGTGACGCGGTTCCGGAAGGTCCGCGATCCGCTCCCAAACTCCTTCGGCCACCTTGAATCGAAAAACGCGCCGCGACTCTGCGGCGGCCGAGTCAAACCCGCCCGCGATGTAGATATCGCCGCGCAACACCGCCGCGTGCATCTCTTGGATCCGTTCGGGGAGCGCGGTACCGACGCTCCAGCCCGGTTCTTCCTGCTCAGCCGGGTCTGTGCTCCCGTAGCCGCCGCTACAGGCCGCCTGTGCGCACAACAGAGCGACGAAAAGACGCTGTACTTTCATCCAGGACCTCGCGGTCGTGTTTCATCATAACCAGTGCACGAATGACGGCGCCACGCATCGATCCCGCCCTTGAACCTTTTCACCGCATCGTCCAGCACTGGTTTGCTGACTCGTTAGGTACGCCCAGCGAGCCACAGCGGCAGGGGTGGCCCGTCATCGCGACCGGCGCCAACACGCTCATCCTGGCCCCCACCGGTTCCGGCAAGACATTGACGGCGTTCTTGTGGGAGCTGAACGCACTCATTGGGGACGGGCTGGATGAACCGCTCCCGAACGCGGTACAGCTGCTCTATGTCTCGCCGCTCAAAGCGCTGAACAACGACATCCAGCGCAACCTCACGCTGCCGCTCACGCGACTCAAAACACTCTTCGAAGCACAGGGCCTGCGGTTCCCCGAAATCCGTATCGATGTGCGTACCGGCGATACTCCGCAGTCGGCGCGCAATCGCATGATCCGCAAGTCGCCGCACATCCTCATCACCACGCCGGAATCGTTGCACATTATGCTGACGACTCAGCGTGGGCGGGGGATGTTCAGCGGAGTCCGCGCGCTCATTCTCGATGAAATTCACGCAATCGCCGGCAGCAAGCGCGGCGCGCACCTCGCCCTGACCATCGAGCGGCTGGAACACCTTGTCGGTCGCTCGGTCCAGCGCATCGGGCTCTCGGCCACGCAGCGTCCACTCGACGAGGTCGCTCGTTTCCTCGGCGGCGGCACGGTCGCGAACGGCGCGTGGACGCCGCGTCCCGTGCGCGTTGTTGACTGCGGGCTCGTTAGGCGCGCGGAGTTGCGCGTCGTCTCGCCGGTCGACGATCTGCGCAACGTGGGCGACTCGGTGTGGCCCGCGATCTTCGAGCAGATCACGCAGCACCTGCAGCGAGCACGTACCACGCTGGTTTTCTGTAACAACCGCGCCCATGCCGAAAAGGTCGCCTCGCGCGTGAATGCGCTGGCGGGTGGAGAGATCGCGCACGCGTACCACGGCGCGCTGTCGCGAGAGCGACGGTTGCACCTCGAACAGCGCCTGAAGGCCGGCGACCTCCGTGCACTCACGACGACAAGCGCCCTGGAGCTGGGCATCGATATCGGCTCCGTCGATCTCGTCATCCAGATCCAGAGTCCCAAGCGGGTCACGAGCGCGCTGCAGCGTGTGGGCCGTGCCGGGCATTCGTTAGGCGCCATCAGCCGCGGGGTCTTCCTCCCGACGCACCTCGACGACGC
>JBFMFA010000569.1:0-3162 GCA_040753195.1 Gemmatimonadota bacterium
CGGCGGTCGCGAGGCGATCGTCGCGGTGGTGGATTCATTCGTCGCACGCGTGGCGGCCGATTCGCGCATCAACGGCTTCTTCACCGCGACGGCGTCGGATCCTGTCCGGCTCGGGGCGTTCAAGGGCAAACTGGTAGATCAGATTTGTCAGGCGAGCGGTGGGCCCTGCACATATACCGGCAAAGACATGAAGACGGCGCATGCCGGGATGAAGATCACCGGCGCGCACTTTGATGCATTGGTTGAAGACCTGGTCGCGACGCTCACAGCGTTCAACGTTGCGCAGGCGGATCAGGATGCCTTGTTAGGCGTATTGGCGCCGATGAAGCCGGATATCGTAACCGGATAACGACTCAGTTATCGGCTCGGAGTTTGGAGTCACACCAGGTTGACAGTCGTATGTGGTCAGTTCGTGTCTGCACTCTGACTGTCGACGTTACGCAGACGACTGAAGGCTTATCACTTGGTGTGACCCCAAACCGCCGGCCGATGACTCAGTTCGGTGCTCTTGGTCCGCATATTCGGTCCAGTTCCTCCAGCCCCACCAGAATCTCTCGCGCCTTCGCGCCTCTCTGCTGCCCGATAATTCCCGCCGCTTCGAGTTGGTCCATGATTCTCGCCGCGCGGCCGTAGCCGACGCCTAAGCGGCGTTGCAGCAGCGACGTGGAGCCTTGCTGGTGCTGGATCACAACTTCGGCGGCTTCGCGGAAGAGCTGATCGCGCTCGCCGACGTCGGCCTCGTCGGGCTCATCTTCTGCCGCCATCTGCGCCGCCTCATGCGCGCGTACCGCCTCGAGGATGTCCGACTCCGGCGCGACGTCGCTGACGAGCCCACTCGCCGCCAGCCGCGCACGCCGCGCCTCGCGACGCGCCTCGTACCACGTCGTTAGGCGCTCGGTCTCTTCGGTGGAGATGAAGGCCCCCTGTATGCGCTGCGGCTCGGACTTCCCAGGCGGAATGAACAACATGTCGCCGTTGCCTAACAAAGCTTCGGCGCCGATGCCGTCGATGATCGTCCGGCTGTCCACCTGTGACGCCACGCGGAAGGCAATACGACTCGGAAAGTTCGCTTTGATCAGACCCGTGATGACGTTTACGCTCGGCCGCTGCGTCGCCAGAATGAGATGCACGCCGATCGCGCGCGCCTTCTGCGCCAGCATCGCCAGCGGATGCTCGACCTCGCCCTGCACCGTCATCATGAGATCCGCCAGCTCGTCGATGATCACGACGATGTACGGCAACACGTCGCCGCGATACGTACGATCCTCGAACGCAACGTCCTTCTGCTTCGGCAGCAGCAACGGCTGGCCGTCGATCACCCTCTTGTTGAAGTCCTGAATGTTGCGCGCGCCGTTGGCTGCCAGCAGCTCGTATCGATAGTTCATTTCCAGCACGGCCCACTTCAGAATCGCCGCCGAATCACGGTGATCAGTGACGACCTTGTGCCGCAGATGCGGCAGCACGTTGTACACGGTCAGTTCGACCATCTTCGGGTCGACCATCAAGAAGCGCAGCGTCTTCGGCGTATGCCGGTAGACGAGACTCGTTATGATCGTGTTCACGCAGACAGATTTGCCGGATCCCGTCGCGCCGGCGATGAGCAGGTGCGGCATCTTCGCCAGATCCGCAACCACCGGATGCCCTTCGAGATCCTTGCCTAACACAATCGGCAGCGACCCTCGAATGTTCTGGAACTCGCGCGACTCCAGCACTTCGCGGAAGGCGACGATCTCCGCCTGCGGATTCGGCACTTCAACGCCCACCGCACCGCGTCCCGGAATCGGCGCCACCACGCGAATGCTCTGCGCCCGCATCGCAAGCGCGAGATCGTTGGCGAGGTTGGCGAATTGGCGCACTTTCACTCCCGGCGCCGGCTCGATTTCATACTGTGTGACAACCGGGCCAGTGGTGCGCCCAACAAGCTCTCCGTCGACGCGGAAGGTGCGCAGCGCCTCCATGAGCTTCTCGCCCATCGTGTCGATCTGCGCGCGCCCTGCGTCGACATTCCTCGGCGGCGGCGACGTCAACAGATCGGTCGGGGGTAACGCGTCGTCGCGCAACGCATCGTCACCTAACGAGGCCGCTACACTCGCGACCGACGGCCTCGCGTCGCCGTTACTCGGCGCTTCGACACGCGGTGCGCCTTTCTTGCGTTCCGCTTTCGCGAGCGGCGGCTTTTCTTCTGCGATGTTGGGGGCCGCGACGGCTGCCGCGGGTTGGATTGCCGGCATCTCTTCCGGCTTCGCCTCGAGCGCCTGCGCTTTGGTCGTCCCCGCAACGGCCGGGCTCTCCTTACGCCCCGGCCCCACAATAGCGCGAATCGGATTCCAGGCCAGCGACGCGGCCATCAGCGCGCTCACGCCCAGCACCGCGACGATCCACGCCCCCGCCGAGCCTAACGCTTCGATGAGATAGTAGCCGGCGAAGTTCCCCCAGAGGCCGGCGACAGGATCTGAGCTGTCAACCGGCCCTCTCGCCAGCGCAATGATCAGCGGGAGCAGTACGGCAGTACCGGCAGCGAGCACGACGCCCGACCGCTCCTGATCCCACGTGATGCGACCCAGTTTGTTCAAGCCGAGGAGCGCGGGAACGAGCGTGAGAGTCGCGGCGCCAGCCAGACCGAGGAGAGCGACGAGCGCGGATTTGGCGCACGCGCCGACCGGGCCAAACAGACCGCGGCCAGCAACGCACGACGCGTCGGCCGGCACCGACTGAAAAGCCAGCGCGCCACCTATGAAGATGGCGAGCAGCAACCACGCTATTCCACTTAGCTCTCGGCGGAGCGCATCTCGCAAGCCTAACGCACCCTGTCAGGTCCCAGCTTGGTAATCTGGCGATCTGCGTAGACGGGGAGAATGGGCACGGAGTCGAGGTTCGCACAAAAAGTCACGTCCGCGCCGAGCCCGGCATCGATGAGGGCCCGGCCGTGCTCCGACTCACGCAGCGCCGCTTCGATGTCCTGGCCGAACCGCCTATCGAGGAGCGCGGCGCCACGCGCCGCATCACTCAGGTCGATATTCGTTAGGCGACGCCGAATGCCGCGCACGTAGCGGCCGGCGCAGACGGCGTCCTCCAGCGCGAACTTGCGGTCGCGTCCGGCGCAGACGATGGCCACATCGGCGCCCCCGCGCGCCGCCGTGCGCAGCATCGCCAGCACCGCGG
>JBFMFA010000570.1:0-3160 GCA_040753195.1 Gemmatimonadota bacterium
CCCCGGCCACCGCATCTTCTCCACGCAACTGGGGTTCGAGGCGCTACCAACGCGCGGAGCACTGCGCGTTGAAATGACAAGCCTCAGCGGTTCACTCCTGCCGGTCAGCGGATTCACGCAAGGCGCCGTTGTCGACGCCGAACGCAGCCGCGGCCACGGCGTTCGCATCAGTAGCGCGTCATTTGGGCAACGCGTGCGCGCCGACGCTGGCGTAGCGCTCAGCCGCTTTGAGCTGCGCCCCGATGCCTCGCTCGGGGATCTCGACTCGCTCGTACAATCCCCGCGTGAAACGCGTCGCGCGCGCTACCTCGATGTCACCGCCGACGTACTGCGCTGGAGCGTGCGCGACGGGGCGATTGGCTCATTCGCGGTCGGCTACGCGCACGAGCGCGTGGACCCGCTGTACCGCAGCGCGGGGGCGTATGTGCAGTCCGATCGCACGCAAGATCGCGTCAACGCACGTTTGGCAATAGGTGCACTTTCGTTAGGCGCGCATCACCAGAGCGGTCACAACAACCTGGATGACGTACCGTCGATTCTCACCACCGAGACGCACCGCAGCGGCGGCGATCTCAGCCTCCCGCTCGCCTTTTTGTTAGGCACCACAAGTCGCTGGCTACCGAACGTGGGGATGCAATTCGGTCGCACATATCAGCGCGGTCGCTCGCTACCCACCGCTGGTGGTTTCGATCCGTCGCACGTCCCTGATCAGCTCAGTCAGGACGCCACCATTTCGCTCGTCTGGCAGGGGACACGTGGGTCCTTTACCCTGCATGGGAATCGCTCCTCGCAGGACAACCGCCAACCCGGGCGTGAACGCGCCGATCTCCACGCATCCACGTTAGGCGCGCAGACGCTCACCACACTGCATCGCCACTTGGCGGTGAGCAGCGACGTCACTTGGAGCACGTCCCACAGCATGGAGCGGGATGAGGCGGAGCATACGACGCGTTTTGCCATCGCTCCGACCCTGAACCCGGCGGGTCCTCTCACGCTGCAGCTGCAATACGCCGCCACGGCGATGCGCAGTGATGCGCGCTCGCGGCGCGACGACACGCAGCTCAGCGCGCAGCTCGCCGCCCCGCTCCCGCGTCCTCTGGCGCGACTGGGGAACTGGTTTCTGCGCTACGCTCGACAGGCAAACGATGCCTCGGATCCTCGCATTGCACTCACCCAACGGCTGCGACACTGGACCGTCGACGGTGGGCTCACGATGTCGCTGCGATGACGATGACGCTCACTTTCCCACCGCTCGGGCGCACAGGCGCCGCCATGTTGTGTCTAGCCATCACACACCCGTTAGGCGCACAGATCTCACGCCACCCTACGGGCGTGAACGTAAACGCCACGGCTGCCACGACAGTGTTCATCACGTTCGGCAATCTGAATGGAAGGGTCCCCGTCGAGGCGCTATGGTGCGGTGAGATCGTCTCTGCTGCGCCGCACATCGGACAACGCTGCGACCCGAACACGATCTTCGGTCGTCTGCCGCTACGCTACGACCGGTCCCGCGCGAGTGGCGCAAACGGCTACACCGACGTGATGACGATACCTCCATCCGTGGCGCGGCGCGCGTATCAAGCCGCGGCCTCAGGTGTCGACTCGCGCTTCTATTACGTGCGACGCTTCGTAGATCCGCGCGGTGGCCCGGACGAATTCGTCTCGGTGACATGCCGCATGACAGACGGCGGGGCGCGCACGCCATTCGCGCTTCTCGACGTAACGCTGGCATTCGCAACCGGGGAGCCGGCTCTGTCGTTAGGCGCCGCCGATGAGTTCCCCGAAATTCAAGCGCGCATCCACTACAACGGCACCGGCCGCATGCGTGGCCGCTGGGAAATCGTGCGCCCCGGTGAGGTACTCCCCGATGAACACGACCTGCTCACTGAAGCGACGCTCCCGCAAGAACAGCGCGGCACGCAGCGCAGATACACGGAGCTGGCACGTTTCGATGTCCTTCTCGCCCCTGGCGGACCGTACGAGCTTCCGGGACCCGCCCCCGCGCGATTGCCCAAGGATGCAGAGGGGATGTATCTCGTACTCCTGCGTATCGAAGCGACGGACGACAAGGAAGGCGATTCCGATCTCGCCAGTGCGCGCGCCGGTAATGGGATCACACACGCTGCCGGCGTGGCTGGCTTCCCCATGCCTGTGTTGCGCTACGTCGTGGGTGCCGCCATCCCGATCGGAACGCCGAGCAGCACCTTCCGTCAACTGGCACCTAACGAGAACGCTTCGCTCGCGCACGGACCCCCCATCACCTTTGTATGGACGGCGCACGCGCATGCGCTGTACACCCGCCTCGAAATCGAGCGTCTTGACACAGGTACTCGCGTGCTCGAGGTCGTCCTCCCACGCGGTACCGACCACTATCGCGCTCCACCATGGCTCGTCGAGCGCGTCGGCGCTGCACTGCGCTGGCGTGTGCTGGCACTGAGGGCCGGCGGTCGCGTGCTGCAGAGCACTCCGTGGCGCGCCGCCGCACTGCCAAACCAGCTCCCGTAAGAAGCTCGCCAATTCACGGGAGGCTATCGCCGCGTGAAATACTCCATGTGCGCGTGAAGTACCTTGCCTTTCCGCGCGTGGGAATCAGCTTCTGTGTCGACGCTCGGAGTTCGCGCCTGTCGCGTCAGGCACGTCTCGGCACCCGTCGATGGAAACCACGGAAGAAACAACCCGCCTCTTTCGCGACGTTCGCCAGGGGAAGAGCACCGCCCTCGACGCGCTATTCCCGCTTGTTTATGCGGAGCTTCGCGGCATCGCGCACAAGCACCGCGCGCGGCAGGACGCATCGGACACCATTACCACAACCGCGCTCGTTCACGAGGCGTATCTCAAACTCGTCGACGGTCAGTCGGCGACATGGCAAGATCGCGCCCACTTTTTCGCGCTCGCCTCGCGCGCAATGCGCTTTGTGCTCGTGGACCACGCTCGTGCTCGTTCAGCGCAGAAGCGTGGCGCCGGCGGCCGCGAAGTTTCGCTCGACGAAGCACTGCAGCCAGCTGATGACCGCTCCGAAGATGTCGTCGCCATCGACGAAGCCCTGTCCCGGCTGCAGCAACACAGCGAACGCCTCGCCGATCTCGTTCAATATCGTTTTTTCGGCGGTATGAGCTATGAAGAGATCGCTGAAGTGACCGGCTTGTCGGTGCCGACGGTG
>JBFMFA010000571.1:0-3153 GCA_040753195.1 Gemmatimonadota bacterium
GTTCGGAGACGCGACGGGCACGACGACGGGCACGCGTGAGGATTAGGTGATGGATCGCTTGCGCTGGGATCGCATCGAGACGATCTGTGACGCAGCTCTGCAGCAACCGGCAACCGAGCGCGCCGCGTTCATTACGCACGCGTGCGTGGGTGACGTGGAGCTGCAACGCGAGGTTGAGAGTTTGCTCGCGCAACTGACCGCGTCGCCCTCCTTTCTGGAACGGCCGATCGTCGACCTCGCGGCACTATTACCTAACGAGCCACCAGCCGATGCTCCGTTGCCCGATAAGATCGGCGCTTATCGCATAGTGCGGCTGATCGGTCGCGGCGGGATGGGCGAGGTGTACCTCGCTGAGCGCGTCGCCGAAGATATCCGTCAGTCGGTTGCGCTCAAGGTCATTCGGCGTGGAATGGACACGGAGGAGGTACTGCAGCGCTTTCGGCTGGAACGGCGCATTCTCGCGAATTTGCATCACCCCAACATAGCACGACTCCTGGACGCGTCGGCCACCGAGGACGGACGACCGTATTTCGTGATGGAATACATCGCGGGCGAGCCCATCACCGAGTACTGCGATCGGCGCCGCCTAACGGTGTTGCAACGGCTGCAACTCTTTCAGACGGTATGCAAGGCCGTGCAGCACGCGCATCAGAGTCTGGTGGTGCATCGCGATTTGAAGCCGCGCAACATCATTGTGACGGCCGACGGGACTCCCATGCTGCTGGATTTCGGCATCGGAAAGGTGCTCGCGCCCAGTGACGCGCTGGGCCCCGGCGTCGATACGAGCACCGACCTGCGCCTCCTCACGCCGGACTACGCGGCTCCTGAGCAAATCACGGGCGGCGCCGTCACCACGAACACCGACGTTTATTCGTTAGGCGTCCTGCTGTATGAGCTGCTGACAGGACAGCACCCCTACGCCGACCGGAAACAGACGCGCCAGGAGTTGGAGCGCGCCGCTGTCGAAGCAACTCCGACGCGACCCAGCATGGCGGTCAGCCAGCCGCGCCGCAGCGTAGATGCAGATGTGGCGCCGCACGCCAGCGAGCTGCGCGGCACGCACCCAGCATCGTTGCGCCGCCGGCTGGCGGGCGATATCGACAACATCGTGCTCATGGCGCTGCGCAAGGAACCGGAGCGACGCTACCCCTCCGCTGCGGCGTTAGGCGACGACATTCAGAGACACCTGGACGGCCTTCCGGTGCGGGCACAACCGGATACGTTCGGTTATCGCGCACGCAAGTACGTGCGGCGCCATGCGGCCGCGGTAGCCGCCGGGAGCATCGCCTTCATCGCGTTAGGGGTCATTACCGGCGTTACCCTCGTGCAATCGCGACGCGTGGCACGTGAATCAGCACGTGTGCAGCAGGAGCGCGACAAGGCCGTCGAGGTGCGCGGCTTCCTCATGGAAATGTTCGGCGCCAGTGGTGCCAACCGCGCGGTCGGGGATACTGTGACCGCTCGTCGCCTCCTCGACATGCAGGTCGCGCAGGCCAAGGCCGCGTACGCCAATCGCCCGGAGTTGCGCGCGGAGATGCTCGAGGTGCTCGCCGACGGGTACGATCGCCTCGGCCTCTACGCCGAAGCCGAGCCGCTCGCACGCGAAGCATTGAACGAACGACGACGCATGCTTGGCGAAAAGCACCCTGACGTGACACCCGCGCTCAACCTGGTCGCCTGGATCATGCACGAACGCGGACAGTCGAAAGATGCGGAGCCGTTGCTCAAGGAGGCGATCGATGTGCGCCGTGCGGCCGGCGAACGCTACCGCGCCGACCTGTCGCGTTCGCTGAACGATCTAGGCGTTGTTTACAATGAACTGCGTCGTTATTCGGCGGCTGAAAGCGTATTGACTGAGGCCCTCGCGATCAGACGGACGATGGAAGGTGACCGTGATCGCTTCGTTGGAATCACGGCCTCCAACTTGGGCGCGTCGTTCTATTTCCAGAGTAAAGTGGACTCGGCGATCAAGCTCCAGGGCGAAGCGGTCGCCGCGTTGGAACGATCTGTCGGACGCGACCACCAGCGTTCGATCATCGCGTTAGGTAACCTCGCCGCGTTCAAAACTGTGGGGGGCGACGCGCAAGGGGCCGAATCTGATTATCGCGATCTTCTAGTCCGTCAGACACGTTTGCAGGGCGCGGAGCATCCGGTGACGGCACGCGTCGCTGCATCACTCGCCAGTGTGCTGCAGTCACGCGGAGTAGCGACCAACTCCGATTCTGCGTTGGCCGAGGCCGAACGCTTATATCGCGGTGCACTCGCCGCGTTTGAGCGCGCACTCGGTGACCAACATCAGGAAGTCGGCGTCACGCGCGCGCGGCTCGCCGGTGTGCTTCTGGCGCGCGGTAGGCTTGCAGAAGCACTCGCGCAGCAGGAGCGAGCCGTTGCCACGCTTCGCGCGGCGCATGGAGACTCACATCAGACTACCATCGCTGTGGTCGGAGGGCTTGCGTTTGTTCACTGGAGGAGCGGCAACATTGCGGCCGCCCAGCGAGTGCAGCGCGATGTAGCGGCGCGTTATGCGGCGCTCATGGGCGACAAACACATCCAGACCGCGTTTGCACGGGCTCGATTGTGCGAATTTCTTCTGGCGGGCGCGGATGGCATTGCCGAAGCACAGCGCAACTGCGCACTTGCCGAAGAAGTGCAGCGCAATGGTCCCGCGGTCAATCGCCCGGCGGCGTGGTTCAGCGCACTCCGGCTGGCCCAGACGTACATCGCGTTAGGCGCCGCGCCGCGCGCCGAGTCGATTTTCGCCGAACTGCGGCCCGCTCTGGATACACTCCCAACCGACGCCGCTGCGCGGCGGCTGAGAGATTCACTGGTGGCTGCGCTTTCGGCGCGCCGTTAGGCAGCGCTACTGCCGCTTCAGGATGTAATAGCCGCCACCAGCGTCAAAGCGCAGCTCGGTCGCCGGACGGCCATCACCACTGTGCCGGAAGTGCAGGAACGTGTTCCCCTGCCGGAACGTCGACGCTTCCACCCACTGGACTGGGCGCGCCGTTGAACCGTTCACTGAGATCGCGATCCCCTGCGCCGATTGCGTGACCTCGACGTTCATCTCGCGCCCGCGCGACGGCCCTTTGTAGCGACCCACAAGCGGCGCCGCCTCGCCGGTGAACGCCTTGAACGTGGGCGGCGTCCAGGGCA
>JBFMFA010000572.1:0-3152 GCA_040753195.1 Gemmatimonadota bacterium
GTCGAGCACTGGTGCGGCGAGGGCGCTTCGGCGCTGCGATGCATGATTGCCTAACGCCGTTGTTTATGCTCGGCGACGCAGATTACATGTGTCAACAAACGGAGCGCTGCGCGGCGTTAGGCACGCCGGCGCATCGCGCTCAGGCCAGCATCGGTCAGGAGGAGCCTTACCGCAACTGCGGAGAAAGCTGACTGCGGCGCCTCCGTCGATTACTCAGCGTGGCAGGTGTTCACAATCGATGAGTCTGGGCCCGCGAAGCAAGACACTCGTGCTTGCTTCTCTCTTCTTCTGCGAGGGCCGCTCCATGCGACACTTTCTGTCTGCGTCGCTCCTGCTCCTGCCCGTTGCGTGCGATACAAACATCCCACCGACTGCGACGTCACCACCGCAACAATCCCTCACGCAAATCAACGCCGCCGTCGCCGGCTTCACCACACTCACCACAAACATCGATCACACCTGCATCCTCGATCAGTCCGGCAGGGCGTTCTGCGCGGGCTACAGCGGTCGCGGTGCGATCGGCTACGGAGGGCAAGGAGGCTTCATCGTCGATCCCTATCCCGTCGCGGGGAGCAACGTATTCTCCACAATCACGGCTGGCAGCCTTCACACCTGCGCCCTCACGCCGACCGGACAAGCGTACTGCTGGGGAAGCAATGAAATGGGAGAGCTCGGAGCGGTCACCGCGACGCGCTGTCTCTACGCGTCGGTGCCATGCGCCTTTGTGCCAGTGCCCGTCGTCGGCGGGCTGACCTTCGCCCAGATCGATGGCGGCAACCAGTTCACTTGTGCTCTCGACCCAGCTGGGCGTGCGTACTGCTGGGGGGATAACAGGTTCGGACAACTCGGCGACGGAACGACAACTCGGCGCACTACGCCCGTTCTCGTTACCGGTGGCCTAACGTTTGTCAGCATCCGCGCCGGTGGATTCCACGCGTGCGCACTCACTGCCGCCGGAGACATCTATTGCTGGGGATACAACAAGCAGGGGCAGCTCGGCGCACTCTCTTCGGACCAGTGCGTTTATTTCCAATCGTATCCGTGCAGCACGACGCCGATCCGCGTCGGAAACGCTCGCCGGTACATGGCGCTCGACGCGGGAACGCTGCACAGCTGCGCGCTTGATTCGAGTGGCAAGGCGTATTGTTGGGGAAGCAATTCACACGGCCAGCTCGGTGACGCTGGGTTGAACAACCAGCCCGTTCCCACGCCTGTGGCCTCCACGCTGACGTTCAACCGAATTGCGGGCGGCGCAGAGTCATCATGCTCGATAGACGCCTCGGGCAATGGATACTGCTGGGGGCAGTCCTATGGACGCGCTCCTGTGCTCATCAGCGGCGGTTTCAATTGGCAGTCGCTCCTGCCGCACGACGACCACCGATGCGGGCTGGCGCTGGATGGCTCACCCTTCTGTTGGGGGTTGGAACAATACGGTGAGCTCGGGAACGGCGGGCACCACCAGGAGCAATTCCTGAGTCCGCAGCTCATGGCACCGCCGCACGTCGTCGACAGGCCGCCGGTTGCCAAGATCATCATCACGGGGTGCATCAACCTCGGCTGCACCTTCAACGGCGTGTACTCAACGGACGACTTTGGGATTACGAGCTGGACGTGGAACTTCGGTGATGGCACGACGGGCAGCGGCGCGATCGTCAACCACAACTTCCCGCGGAGCGGAACGTACACGGTGACGCTCACGGTGAGCGACGCCTCACAACAGAGCAACTCCGCGGTCACTTCAGTGCAGGTCTACTATCAGCCGCCCACGAACCAGCCGCCGGTCGCGGCGTTCACGTTCCGTTGCGCCGCGCGGGTGCCGGCTCCGGGCTTCGACTGCACTCTCGACGGCTCATCATCCAGCGACGCCGACGGCTCAGTTGTCAGCTGGACGTGGACTTCCCCGGGGCAACCAACGCAGTCGGGCGCAATCACCACGTACACATTCCCAACTCCGGGGACCTATAGCGTGACCCTAACGGTCACCGACAACAACGGTGCCACGAATAGCACGACGCAAACAGTCGTGGTAAGCGCGGCGCCGCCTAACCAGGTTCCAGTGGCGAGCTTCTCATACAACTGTGTCGTGCGCCCGGATAACATCGGCGCGGATTGCAGCTTTGACGGAGCATCATCCACGGATCCGGACGGCACGATTGTCTCGTACGGCTGGAGCGCCCCGAACCGGCCGAACAGGACGGGCCTAACGACCACTTATCCATTCCGTGCCGGGTCGACGCAGACTGTCACGCTGGTCGTGACCGACAACAAAGGCGCTACGAATGCCAAGAGTATGACGTTCATCGTGCGCTGATGCAGCGACTCCATCAACGGGATGACGCCGCCCGGGCAAACATTGCCCGGGCGGCGTGTTCGCAGACGTCTCCAGGTGAGATGTTCTTGTGTCAAACGAAATACGCGGCCATCACGGCGACGTCGATGAGCGCGTGTGCCACTATAACCCAAGAGAGCCCGCGCGTCTCGAATGCGGCTTTCCCCCACACAACCGAACCCAAGCCGATGGCGAGCGACATGGGCAGAGCGGCCAGGACGCCGACGCTGGTGCCCCAGTGCACGAGACCGAACAGTGCTCCTTGACTCCACAGGCCGGCCGCGACGCCTCCGACGCGGATGAACGTCGGCTGCACGATGCCGCGGAAGATGAGTTCCTCGGCCGCAGAATTGGCGGCGGCGCAGAGCAGGACCGCCGGCCACATCGAAAACAGGGCACCACTGCGCACAGGCTGAAATGCAACGCCCGCCTGCGCCAGCAACAACAGCAGCACGACAAATCCGAGGTAGCCGGTGAAGAGCATACGCGTGTAGCTCTCGAGCGGACGTTTGGAGCTGAAATCGCGCGTGCGCACACTCCAGTCACCACCGCCTAACGCGAGCCTCCGTGGCACCCCGGAGCGTCGGCCGAACGTGGCGTACCACGCCGGCAGGGTGAGCGCCAGCACGCACGCCGCCCACAGGAGGCGCGCACCCGCGAACTGCAAACCGTCGGACAAGCTTGTTAACGGGAATGCGATGCGCACACCGACGATCGGATACAGCTTCTCATACAGCCAATGCCCGCCGAGAAACGCCGCGACCATCGTGGCTCCGGAGGCGAACGTCGTGCGCCGCAGGACGAAGCCTAACGCGGCGAGCCC
>JBFMFA010000573.1:0-3142 GCA_040753195.1 Gemmatimonadota bacterium
AGTGGCTCGAGCGCTACCCGCGCATTGCGAAGCGCTGGAATACGTTACGCGCCTCCGCACTACGCTCCAACACGCAGCGCGTCGCGACGACGTTTGTCCTCGGCACGTATCACGACAAACAGCTCGACTGGAACAAGATTCCGCCGGAGTCGACGTCCATCCTTCGATTGGTGATCGTGCTTGGAACGCTTTTGTGCGTGCTCCTACCGATCGCGATCAAGGTTGTATGGCCACCGTTGTCGAAGGAGGCGATCACCGGTGTCGCTGGTGCTGATGTGGCGGGATGGTCGGTGTGGATTTGGATGTTTGCGTACGCTGTGGGTTGGGCGTGCGCGCTCGCGGGGACCGCCGCTGCCAGTCGCGCGGCGTTTGTGCCGGCCGTTGGGCTCTTTGTCTATTTCGGTGTCGTCGTCGTGGCGGCGTTGTCGAAGACGTGGTTGAATGCGTTGGTGGCAATCGAGGCCGCCGCGGCGCTCGTGTATTGCGAGTCACGCCGCGAGCGCGTTAGGCGCCGTGACGTGGTCCAAGGATTGTTGACGTCCGTGTTTGGTGGCCAGGCCGTGGCCTTTGCGCTGATCGTCGCCACACCGATCACCGCGTTTTTCCGGCCACGTCTCACCCTCGGCGTGATGATTGTCGGTACCGCAATCGGTATCGGACTCTGGGCGCTGGCGCCAAAGCTGCGGCGGCAGGGCGAGCATGGCGCTGTTCCCGTTAGGCTCGATCACGCGGTGCTTGCACTCGCCGGCGTTCACCTCCTGCTGCTCGCCACGCTGGTGGTTCGTGGGGGACTGGTAGTGCCGGCGCAGGGCATCGCGTCGTTTTCGGTGGCGATCACGGGTCATCTCTGGCCGCTGTATTACTTCCTCGGCATCGGCGTGATGTTCAAGGTGTTGCGGCAGGCGAATACGGTGCAACGCGCGGCAACGGAGCTCGTGAAGGGACGCTACTTCGTCCCGTTTACTGTCGCGGTGCTCGTTGTTGCGTTGGCCGTGGCGTGGAGCGAAGCGGTTGTCGCGCGACCTGCCGTTAGGTGGCCGTTCTGGTTGCGCGGCTTGGCGGAGGGAACGTACGCGATCAGCGCCTGGGTGTGGGCGCGCCCGCTCGTCGGCTTCACGATGGGACCGATGAAGTGGATTCTGCTGCTCGCTTTCATCATCGCGATCTGGGCGATCGTCAAACGCCGCTTTCACAGTGGCGTCGCCGCCGGTCTTCTCTTCACCGTCATTCTCCTTTGGCTCGCCGTATTCGAATATTTCTTCGAGTACACGGGTTTCAGCCGGTCGTACCAGCACAATGCGCTGAGCTTTCTCGTCTTTTCGGCCTTCGTTTTGTGGTTGACGTATCGCACCGCGTTCGATTTTGTCGGTGGATCGTCGACGTGGTGGCCCGGGCCGGCGCGCGTGGCGTTGTACGCCTCAGGCGTTTTGTTCGTGCTCCTGCCGGTGCATGCTCGCGCGGCGCTGCACGACGGCACGTTGCCTAACGAGATATTCCTGTATCTCTTTTTCGGCGTCATCGACCTGGGCCTCCCCTACTATTTGTATGTGTACGCCCAGCGGCGCTTCCAGGAGCTTCCGCTGAGCGTCCCTGCGATGCTCGGACTGTTCGGCGTCGGCGCGGCGCTTTCCGTTCCCTTGATCGTCCTGGACAAACTCGCGTTGGCGCGCTGGTCGACCGCGGCGATGTGGCAACGAGCAAGCGAGCAGGCGACCGCAATTCTTGCGGGGACGCCGCTACCACCTCTTCAGGCTGTCCTTCCGCCCGCCTGGCTCCTGCTGCGCGGCCTCCTCGTTATTGCGCTACTCGTGAGTGCAGCAGTCCTCGCGCGCCGCTATTCAAAGCACGTTAGGCTCGCCCCCGCGGTCGCCGTCTTCAGCGCGGTGGCGGTGGGAGCTGGACTCGCTTCGTTCTCCAACCGCAGCGTAGACCTGCCGCTGATGCCTTTGCGCATCGTGCAGCTAATCACGCCCCTCAGCGTGTCGCTTTCGATAGATGCCGCGCTCATCGCCCGGCACCTGTCGTACTTTCTTCCCGCCATGCTCGTCGGACTGATGCTCACGATGCCGCAGTCGCGCGTTCCCCGCGCCCTGGGTGTGGCTGCGGCGTACGTCTTGCACGCGAGCTTGAGCCTAACGTGGCCACGGGGCGAGGCGTGGCTGCGCTCAACCGGCGCGCTGGTTCTGTTAGGCACGGCCGGTGTGGTGTTGTTCATCTGGTTGACGGCCGTACTCCGTGATCGGCTGGACGCGGTGCTCGCGCGCAAGAGTGAGTCGCTCACCCCCGACGACTCCGCGCAGCTTCTTCCGGCAGGTGATGTACGCTGGCTTTGTATCACGCTCCTCTTGGTACTGAGCAGCGCGACGGTGCTCAAGGCCTACTCCGGCCGGCTGCGGCCTCATCGCGTGGTCAACTCGTCGCTCGTTGCGCAGGTCCCTGCGATGTGGCAAGTGACCGAGTCCACTCCATTCGCAAACCAATCAACGCTGGCCCTCGTCGGCAGATCGTATACCGAGTTTCGTCCGGTGTTGTGGACGGACCTTCGGCACGCCGACACAGCTGACGCTCGTGCTGTCCTTCAGCGCGCCGCACTGGAAACCGCTGAGCGCGTGGCGGAGTTTGAGCCCCTCAAGTTCGACACGTGGGACCAGTTCTATCCCGGGAGTCTGCTCCTCGATTTCCGCGTCGCGCTCACCCCGAGCGATACGGGAAGGCGTTTGTTCGGAACGATGGTGCTCGCGCCGGTGCCTAACGGGCAGGCACTGGTAGCCGCCGTGATCCACGATATCGACGATCGGGATCGCCGCTGGGATCTCGCCCGCATCCTCGGGGCGCTGCCGCGGCCAGCATACAAACAGTAGGTCTGCTCCCGTTCAGCAAGCCAGCGGTTTATCGTGCAGGCCTTTCGGTCGACACGGGAAAGATGAACCAGAAAGCGGCGGCGCGCATTGCACAGCAACGGTTGCGCAATCAACACATCGCTGCACAGGCATTCGACAAACCGGGCGACCTTGTGCGCTGGTTCGGGGCGGTGCAGGCACAGGACTATTACGAAGCCCTGTGGGCCATCGGTCTGCGCACGAAGCATGCGGTTGTAGCGACGGTTGAGCGCGGCATCGCCGAGCGAGACGTCGTGCGCACC
>JBFMFA010000574.1:0-3137 GCA_040753195.1 Gemmatimonadota bacterium
CGTCCGTGCACGAAACGTGGGGGACATTTGTTGCACCGCGTCTGGCTCTGGCCGCCCACGCGAGCGACCGGGTCACCCTGCGCGCCTCGTTAGGTTCCGGGTACCGCGCGCCGGACTTCAAGGAGTTGTATTTGAGCTTCGCGAATGCCGCGGCCGGGTACGCCGTCGAAGGGAATCCTGATCTGCGTCCGGAGCGCTCCGTAAGCGCATCGGCCGGCGTACACGCCACAGGAGACGCCTGGAATGGCAGGGTGACGCTGTTCGGCAACCGTTTTCGCGATTTCATCACAACGAGCGAGCAGGATGCCGCGGGCGTATTTCACTACGAGAACATCGAATCCGGCACGACGCACGGCATCGAATCCGAGCTGATTCTCTCGTTAGGTTCGTCCCGCGTGGAGCTCGGTTATGACTACACGTCGACCAGGGAACGAGGATCCCGCGCGCCATTTCCTGGCATCTCGCCTCATCAGGCACGTGTCGTCTTCACGCCACCTCCCGTTGCCGGCACCAGCGTGGCCCTGGCCACGCACTACTCCGCGGCAACGCCGTTGGCTCGTGACGAATCCGGCACACAGCGAGAGCGTGGCGCATATGCCCGCACAGACGTGCGCATTGCGCGCGCCTTTGCGTCGGGCCTGCGTCTTCGAGCGGGCGTGACGAACGTTTTCAACCGCCAACTCGGTGACGATTGGCCCGGCTTCACGGGCCGCCAAGTTTTCGCTGGCCTGGACTGGTTAGTCGCGCGCTGACGCGGCCGACGTAGCGGCTGTTGAATGTCCGATTAATCCCGACTATTTTTGTCGGCTATCCGGACAATCGATGCCGACTTACTCACGTTATCGAGTGCTGCTTGTCGCCTGCACGCTTGGAGCGGGCGCCCTCTTCGCGCAGGAGACGCCAGCGCGCCAGTTGCCGCCTGACATCGGGACCATCATCGTCGCGCATGGCGCGGACGCCGAGTGGAACGCTCCCGTTGAGACGCTGGCGGCGTCGCTCGGCGGTCCGATCCGAGTCGCCTATCTCATGGGGCCAAGGGCCGCCACGCACAGTTTCGCAAAGGCCGCCGCCGAGCTGGAAGCGCTGGGCGTCACGCAGATAGTGGCCGTGCCTCTGCTGGTTTCCAGCCACAGCTCGCACTTCCGGCAGATCGAATGGCTGGCCGGCCAACGCGACTCCGTTGATGGCGCGATTGCCTCGCACGTGCACCACATGCACCCGGCCTCGGTTCGCATTCCGATTCACGTCACACGAGCACTGGACGACGCCGAGGACCTGTCACAGGTGTTGGCGGAGCGCGCGATAGCCCTGACGCCCACACCGCGTGAGCAGGCGCTGTTCCTGGTCGCACACGGGCCTAACGAGGCAGACGACTACGCGCGTTGGATGGAGAACTTGCGGCGCGTTGCCGCGCACGTGCAGCAAGTGACGGGCTTCCGCGACGTACGCGTGGATGCTGTGCGCGACGATGCGCCGGCTCCAGTACGCGCCGAAGCGGTCCGGCGCGTGCGCGAATTGATTGAGATGCAGCACACGCTGACGCAGCGCGATGTCGTGGTCGTCCCCATTCTCATTTCCCGCGGCAGGATCACCCGCAGCACGCTGGTCGCTGACCTCGCCGGGTTACCGATCGTGTACGCGGGTCGGCCACTACTACCGCATGCGCAGCTTTCGCGGTGGGTCGAAGCGCGTGTGCGCGAGGCGGTGCGTCGTTAGGGGCGCTCCAGAACCATGGCGACCCCCTGCCCCACACCGACGCACATCGTACACAGCGCGTAGCGCCCCTTCCGTTCGCGCAGTTGGAGCGCCGCGGTGAGCGCCAGGCGCGCGCCAGACATGCCTAACGGATGTCCCAGCGCGATCGCCCCACCGTTAGGGTTTACGCGTGCATCGTCGTCCTCGAGACCCAGTTCCCGCGTGCACGCGAGCACCTGCGCCGCAAACGCTTCGTTCAGCTCGATCACGTCCAGCTGATCGAGCGTGAGGCCCGCCTTCGCCAACACCTTGCGCGTTGCCGACACCGGACCGATGCCCATGACGCGCGGTTCAACGCCGGCGCTCGCCGTCGCCACCACGCGCGCCAACGGATCGGTACCGACACTCCGTGCGCCGCTTTCGGAGACGATCAGCAACGCGGCGGCACCGTCGTTGATGCCTGAGGAGTTCCCCGCGGTTACCGACCCTTTGCCGTCGTGACGGAAGGCCGGCCGAAGCCTGCCTAACGTCTCAAGCGACGTGTCCGGTTTTGCGAACTCATCGTGGGCGAATTCCTGCGTCGTCCCCTTTTTCGCTCCCGGCACACTCACCGCAACGATCTCGGCCGCGAACCGCGCGCGCTGCACGGCGTCGCGCGCCTTCTGCTGTGAACGCACGGCAAAGGCATCCTGGTCTGCCCGCGAGATTCCGTACCGTTCAGCGACGTTTTCGGCCGTCTCACCCATCGCATCGGTGCCGAAACACTCGCGCATGCGTGGATTGACGAAGCGCCAGCCGATCGACGTGTCAAAGAGCTGCGCATCGCGGCCAAAGGGCGCGCTGGTTTTCGACATCACGTATGGAGCGCGCGTCATACTCTCGACACCACCGGCCACATAAAAGTCGCCGTCGCCGAGCCTCACATGCGCCGCCGCCGTGGCAGCGGCCGTCAAGCCCGAAGCGCAAAGTCGATTCACGGTCTGACCGGGGACGGACGTCGGAATGCCGGCAAGGAGCAGCGCCATACGGGCCACGTTCCGGTTGTCTTCGCCGGCCTGATTGGCGCAGCCCAGAATGACGTCCGCGATCTGGTCGCGATCGACTCCCTGATGACGCTCGAGGAGCCTCGCGATGACGTGCGCAGCCAGATCGTCCGGCCGCGAATGCGCAAGACTTCCGCCAAACGCCCCGATGGCCGTGCGCACCCCATCCAGCAAATATGCTTCAGTAGCCATGAACAATCCCCGTTAGGCACGCAACGCCGCGTGCTCCTTCAGCGTGCGATACGCGGTCCCGCGGAAGAGACCGACGACCGCGCCGTTTCCGTTTGTCACGTCGACACGATAATACCCCAGACGCTCCGACAAGGCTTCTTCCCGAGCCACCGCGGTGAGCACATCCCCTTCGCGAATCGCTGCCGGGTACGTGATTGAATTCTCGAT
>JBFMFA010000575.1:0-2060 GCA_040753195.1 Gemmatimonadota bacterium
CCAAATCAAGCAAGTGACAGAATCGTGGGAACGAGATCCTTCAGGCCTTGTGGGACAACTTCGTCGAGCTGCGCTGTCAATCGCTTCGAATATCGCGGAGGGCTGCAGCCGGCCAACCGATCGCGACTTTGCGAAGTTCCTCGAGATCGCGATCGGATCAACAAGCGAGGTGCACTACCAACTACAGTACGCCCGCGATGCCGGAATAGCAGCCGCAACCCAAATCGACGGCATTCAGTCGAATGTCGTGGAAGTGCGTCGCATGTTGTTTGGACTTTTGAGGGCTGTGAGAGCAAGGATCGGCGACTCTCAGGCTCGAATTCCATCCAAGCACGAAAGACCGAGCCCGCCAGTTTCTGAAAGCTAAAGCAGTGAGCTACTCACTCTTGGCTCTCTCCTCATAGCTCTCGGAAACTTCGCACTCGGCGACGAACCAACTGAAAACTCAGGCGTTAGTGAATGCCTCGACCGCCGGCGGCCCCGATCCATCGGCGTGATCATGCTTGAAAAAGACATACGCTTCACGCCACGGTTGCTGCGCGACAAACTGCCGCCACGCGCTCAACGCCGGTGGCGCGTAGTCCAGGCGGTGCAGCCGCAGATATCCCCAGTCGGCCGTGCTGATCGTCGGAGAACGAAAGTCCTCCTGTTCACACACACATAACGCCACGTTGCGCGCGCGTAGTTCGGCGAACACCTCATCGTCGAACCAGCTCTGGTGGCGAAATTCCATCGTAAAGCGCCGCTCGTTCGGTAACAACGCCAGAAACGCGCGCAGGCGGTCGATGTCTTTTGCGAGGTCCGGGGGGCATTGGAAGAGGATCGGGCCCAGACGGCTGCCTAACGTGGCGGTATTGTCCAGCAGGTAGCCGATGGCGCTCGCTGCGTCGGTCTTGAGCCGCGCGAAATGCGTGATGCGTCGGCTCGCTTTGATCGTGAATGTGAAACCCGGCGGCACCTGAGCGGCCCAGTCCTGCAACAGCTCCACGCGCGGCAACTTGTAAAACGTGTTGTTGATCTCCACCGTCGGATAGCGGCTGGCATAAAAGCCGAGCATCGCGTCGTCTTTCAAGTCGTTAGGGTAAAAAGGACCCTTCCATTCCTTGAACGCGAAGCCGCTCGTCCCAACCAGGAGTTTCACGACACTTTCTTTTTCTTGGCTGGGGCCGCCTCTTCGGCCGGCGGAGCCTTCGACAGGCTTGCCTTCAACGCTTCCATGAGGTCGAGAATCTTGCCACCAGTGTCGGGTGCGGCGTCGGCGGTAATGTCCTGACCCTCGATCTTGCGCTGGATGGCGTCCATCACGCGCTCGCGCACCGTGTCGCGGAACTTGGATGCATCGAATGAATCGACGGATGTCTGTTCGATGAGCTGTTTGGCGAGCGCCAGTTCGGTCGCTTTGACTTCCCCTTCCGGTACCGGCACTTCCTCCGGTGAGCGCAACTCGTCGGCGTAGTGCAACTGCTCCATAACGAGCACGCCATCGCGTGGGCGCAGGAGCACCAGGTGCTGCTGGCCGCGCGCGGCATATTGGCCTAACGCGGCCTTCCCAGTCTCCTTGAGTGCTTTCGCAAGCAGGCGATACGCACGATCGCCGCCTTTGTCGGGGCCAAGAAAGTAGACTTTATCGAGGTATTCACGCTCGACGCTCGCCAGCGGGACAAACTCGGCGACGTCGATCGTTTGCGTAGCCTTCTCTTCCAGAACCTTCAGTTCGTCTGGTGTGAAGATGACGTACTGGTCTTTGGCGAACTCGTAGCCTTTGACCGTGTCGTCGCGAGCGACGGTCTCGCCGTCTTTGGTGCAGGTGTAATGCTGCTTCAGGCGAGAGCCGCACTTCTTATGCAGCATGTTGAAAGAGACACTCGCCTTCGATTCGGCTGACGAGTAGACCTGAACGGGGACCGAGACGAGTCCGAAGGAGATTGTCGCGGTGCCGATGGATCTGGCTGGCATAGGAATGGGCTCCGGGGAGTGAAAAAGGTACTCTTTCGGCGAGCCGCGCTCCACACCCGGTAAAAGCGTGCACGCAGATGACGCCGGAACTCCGCAGATGACGC
>JBFMFA010000575.1:2070-3136 GCA_040753195.1 Gemmatimonadota bacterium
CTATCGTGACCGCCTTCTTGAACCGCAATTGGAGGTTGTACTATCGGCGTCAGCTGCGCTTTTTCTGCGTGATCTGCGTTCCCGCTTTTGACCTCGCCACTTGAATGCCCGACCCGAAGGACGGCGCCCCGTCTGCTAGTCTCGCTAAGTATCGCGCGAAGCGCTCAGCCGATCGTTCCCCCGAACCAGTCGGAACGGTCGCGCCGGAAGACGGCCACCTTTTTGTCGTCCACAAACACGCCGCTCGTCGGCTGCACTGGGACCTGCGATTGGAGATGGACGGCGTCCTGCAATCGTGGGCCGTGCCGAAGGGCCCGTCATACGACACTGACGACAAACGCCTGGCCGTAAAGGTCGAGGACCACCCACTCGACTACGGCGACTTTGAAGGGGTCATCCCGGACGGCAACTACGGCGCGGGCGGGATCATCGTCTGGGATCGCGGAGAATGGGTACCGCTCGAGCCATTTCGAGAGGGTCTCGAAAAAGGAAAGCTCCTCTTCGAGTTGAAAGGCTACAAGCTCCACGGTAAGTGGACTCTCGTGAAGATCAAGAAGAGCGAGAAGGAGTGGCTGCTCATCAAGGAGCGAGACTCGTGGGTGAAGAAGCCGGGCGACGTCTTCCCCGAAGAGTCTGTGCTGTCCGGCCTAACGGTTGAAGAGCTGGCCGCGGGTGACACGCCGGCATCCAAGGTCCGCAAGGCGCTCGAGAAAGAAAAAGACGTTGAGCGCAAACACGTGGACCCCAGGAGCGTGCAGCTCACGCTCGCCGAGTTGCGCGACAAACCGTTTACGCACGACGACTGGATCTTCGAGCTGAAACTCGACGGTTATCGTCTGCTTGCCGCGAAACGGAACGGCGAAGCGCTGCTTCTCACACGCAACGGCAATGACTACACGGGCGTTTTCCCGGAAGTCGCCAAGGCGATCAAGGCACTGCCGTTTGATTCGGGTATCATGGATGGAGAGGTCGTGGTGCTGGACGATGACGGCAAACCGAGTTGCGCCAAGCTGCAACAACGGGGCCGCCTAACGGCGCCACGCGCCGTTAGGCGCGCGGCCGTGGA
>JBFMFA010000576.1:0-3122 GCA_040753195.1 Gemmatimonadota bacterium
TTCCTCGTTAGGCGCTCACCGGTTGACACGAGTTGGTGCCGCGCGAATCGCGCGTCGGGCCACGTTTTGTAGTCGTCGAAGAGCGCGGAGCCGATTTCGGTCATGCCTGCGCCGTACGGATACGCTTCGGTCGACACGTCCTGACCCTTCTCTCTCGCGGCCCGAATATGCTCCAAAAACGCCACGAGATTCGTGTCGCCGCTCGAGTTCACATGCACCACGTGCAGCTTCGCGTTGGCGGACGCTGCGGCCGCGATCGTCGAGTCGAGACCGGCCACGTTGTTCCTCATATGGATGTGAATCGATGCGCCTCCTTGCGCCGCCACACGAAACATGCGTTCGAGTTCAACCATCGTCGCACCAGGTGTGTAGGCACTCCCGAATCCAACCGCTACGGCGCCCTCGGCGAGACCTTTACGCAGGACGCCCTCCATTTCCGTAAGCTGCGCCTCAGTAGCCGCACCGCTGCCACCGACCCCAATCGGCAATAGGCCCTGGCTGGCGTCCCGCAGCACTTTCATCCGTGCCTGGATGTGGCCAACACTTACGCCATAGTTCACGAGTTGACCGCTTTCGCGCGCCGCATACCACGCCGCTACATCCGCCGTACCTACCTCAAGTTCGAGGGCCGAAGTCACTCCGTCGCGCACCATCATCGAATACGACTCTTCCTGCTGACCATGCTCGTGCAGGTCTATGAATCCAGGTGCCACGACGTGCCCCGTGGCATCGATCACGCGTGTTCCGCGCAAGGGCCGCTCCGAAACTGCGGCAATCGCACCTCCAGTTATCCCAACGTGCCTAACGCTATCGAGCCCCGAGGCAGGATCCATCACGCGGCCGTTAGCGACAACCAGGTCGTAGGTGGTGCTCGGTGCGCAGGCTGCGAGCAGGGCGAACACGCTCGCCAGCATGGCGCTAGTTAGGCTTGGCGCTCTCATGAGTTCCGAGGGGAGGGGTAGGGGTGCGCGAATGTGCGCTGCGCTCAGCGCCGGGGCCAGGCGTCGCTAGGGGGAAACCACGACAGTTCGCATCTCCGTGCTCTGAATCCGATCGAGTTTGCAACAATCTGCGGATTTTTCAGCATTTCACGAAACCAAAAGTCACTCACCCCTGTCAAAGCCGACGTCTCGCCGGACAGGGGATCCCCATGCGCTACAAAGGCTTAGCTCTTACGGTCGTCGTTTCTGCGGTACCGTTGATCCTCTCGGCGCAGCAGGCCACGGGTCCGACTCTCTCAGCGACCGCGGTTCGCGCGGCGCAGCAGCCAAGCATCGATGGTCGCTCCAGTGACGCGGTGTGGCAGCAGGCTCCGAGATACTCGGACTTCCGCCAATTCGAGCCGCGCGTTGATACGACGCCGTCGTTCAAGACGGAATTTCAAGTCGCGTACGACGACAAAAACCTCTACGTCTTTGTGCGCATGTTCGACCCGCACCCGGACAGCATCATGCGCGCGCTCTCGCGCCGAGACGTGCGCGGGCCTTCCGATCAGATCAAGGTCATCGTGGACTCATACAACGACAAGCGCAGCGGTTACGAGTTTGCCGTGAATCCCGATGGTGTGAAGCGCGACTTCGTCATCAGCAATGATGGCAACGAGGACGGTTCCTGGGACGGCATCTGGGAGGTGGCGACCACCGTCGACTCGTTAGGTTGGACCGCGGAGTATCGTATCCCACTGTCGCAGCTCCGGTATTCGCGCCTCGCCGTGCAAAGCTGGGGTTTCGGAATCTGGCGTGACATCGAGCGCTACCGTGAGCGTGTTTCCTGGCCCCTCTGGTCGCCATTGCGCGCCGGACTTTCGTCGCAGCTCGGTCGTCTCGAGGGAATCGAGGGCATCACGACGGCGCGGCGGATGGAGTTGACGCCGTACACAGTCACCAAGAACGTCCAGCGCAACCTGACCAACTCGCGCTACGAACGCGATCAGCAGATCACTGCCGGCGCCGACCTCAAACTCGGCATAACGCCTAACATCACGCTCGACGCCACCGTGAACCCTGACTTCGGCCAGGTCGAAGCAGACCCCGCCGTCGTGAACCTAACGGCCTTCGAGACGTTCTTCTCGGAGCGACGACCATTCTTCGTCGAAGGCACGAACCTGTACCGCTTCTCGCTCAACTGCTACATCGTCGTCGACTGCAGCACCAACGAGGGGTTGTTTTATTCGCGCCGCATCGGTCGAGCACCTTCGCTGAGCGGCGTGTACGGTGACGCCGAAACTCCCACGGCCACGTCGATTCTCGCCGCGACGAAGCTCACGGGTCGCAGCCGCAGCGGCCTTTCATTCGGTATGCTCAACGCCGTGACCGAAGAGGTGACAAGCGGCGCCGACCGCACGGTGGAACCGCTGACGAACTACGCCGTTCTGGTAGCGCAGCAAGATCTGCGCGGTGGTGACGCTGGGATCAGCATGATCGCGACCGGCGTCAATCGCTCCCTCAGCGACCTGACGTCGCCGTTCCTGCACCGCAGCGCCTACGCCGGTGGCGCGACGTTCCGCAATCGCTTCGGCAATCGGCAATACGAACTGGCGGGGCAGCTCGCCATGTCGTTGGTGAACGGTACACCCGAAGTCATCTACCGGACGCAACGCAGCCCGGTCCACTACTTCCAGCAGCCCGGCGACGATCATGAAGTCGACTCGAGCAAGACATCGCTCGTCGGCACGGCGGCTCAGCTCAAGTTCGGCAAGTATAGCGGCGGCATCACGCGCTTCGAGACCAGCATCGTTAGGCAGTCCGCCGGCTTCGAGGTCAACGATATGGGCTTCCTGCGTCGCGCCGACGTGATGGACTGGAGCACATGGGCGGCGCTTAGCTTTCGCAACGCGCGCGGCATCTATCGCTGGGCGCAGGTGAACGGCAACCACTGGGAGACGTGGAACACTTCGGGGACGCGCCTCGAGAACGCGCTCAACTTCAACGGCCACATGGGCCTCAATAACAACTGGGACGTGCACCTTGGCGGCACGATTAACGCCATAACGCCCAGCTTCTGCGATCGATGCACGCGCGGCGGTCCGCTCCTGCGCCGTTCACCAGGGTTCTCTCCCTGGGGAGGGTTTAACACGGATAGCCGCAAGGTGGTCTCTGGCGGTTTCTGGTTCAACGCGAACC
>JBFMFA010000577.1:0-3121 GCA_040753195.1 Gemmatimonadota bacterium
ACTGAACTCGAGCTGCCTTTGGGTCGCTGGGTCGCCAGCCGACTTGGTCTCCCGGACACGGCCGGCGGCTACGTCACCTCAGGCGGTGCGATGGCAGCGTTCATGGCGCTCAAGGCAGCGCGTGACGCGCGCGCGGGATGGAATATTCGCGAGCTGGGTACGAGAGCGGGTCCGCCGCTCACCATTTACGCCTCGGGTGAAGTGCACGACGTCAACACGCGCGCTGCCGACATGCTGGGACTCGGCCGTGACGCGGTCCGACTCGTCCCCTGCAACGACAACTTCTGCATGCGCGTTGACACACTCCGCGCCGCCGTTAGGCGCGACCTCGACGCGGGGTACAGACCTATCGCAGCGATCGCCACCGCGGGAACGGTCGCCACGGGTTCCATCGACCCGATCGACGACATCGCTGACGTGTGCGCCGAGTATGGTCTTTGGTTCCATGTGGACGGCGCTTACGGCGGCGTTGCTGCGCTGACGGACTCGCTTCGTCCGCTCTTTCACGGGATCGAGCGCGCCGATTCCATTGCCCTCGATCCACACAAGTGGCTGTATACGCCGCAGTCCGGCGGCGTGATCGTGATGCGCGACATGCAGTCCCTTGCCGATGCATTTTCGATTCAGCCGAGCTACGTGTTCGAGGACAAGAAGCTCACCGGCCGCGGCGTCGATATGCTCACGTTAGGTCCGCAGTTCTCGCGCGGATTTCACGCGCTGAAAATATGGATATCGCTCCTGGCACACGGCTGGTCGGCGTACGAGCGCCGCATCGCGCACGACGTTGCCTTGGCGCAGTACCTGTACGACCGCGCCAGCGTGCATCCGGAGCTCGAGCAAGTGGGGCCGCGGCCGCAGCTGTCGATCGCCTGTTTCCGCTACGTGCCCAGGGAGTTGCGGGGGGATCCTTCCGCCGAAGCGTACCTCAACCGCTTGAACGAGCGGCTGATGGCCGAATTACAGTTAGGCGGCCGCGTCTATCCGTCGAATGCGGTCCTGGATAACCGGTTCGCAATCCGCGCGTGCATTGTGAACTTTCGTACCGAGGCCGTCGACATCGACGCGCTCGTCACGCAAAGTGTCGAAAAGGGCGCCGCGCTGCATCGCGAACTGGCTGCTCAGTAGCGAAAAGCGTACTGGACCTTCAGCAACAATTGATTCGAGGCGAAGCCCCAGCCGCGGTGCCTATCGAGGCGATCGCGCAGCTCGTCGACATTGTGATTGTAGACGAGAAAGGCGTCACCGACGGGAGAGAACGTCCAGCGGACGCGCGTATTCGTTCCGAAGCTTTCCGTCTCATTGTCGTATTGCAGGTAGCTGTTCAGCTGTAGATCCGGTGAGACGTTCAATCGTAGACGCGTGCCGAACACCTGCTGGGTGAAGTTGCCTTCGGCGAGGCGAGCCATGTTGCGCGTGGCGTTGAATTCCATGATGAAGAGTGCCGACGGCTTCCATGCGGCGGTGACGGCGACTTCGTCGAGCGATCCTGTGTAGAAGTCGCCAAACCACCAGGTGATCTGCCCGCTGAGTTTTCGCTTTGAGGCGAAGGCGTGCTCGAGCCTCCAGCGCGTCCAGTGATAGCTCCCTGGCTGGATCACGACGCTGTCGGCAATCTCGAACGGCTTAACCAGGCGTTCGCCCACCGGGACGTAGTTGAATTCGAAGCGGTCGCCGCTTTCAAAGCGCCAGTTCACTGGCGCGAGGAAGATGCGATAGCTCTCCCACTGTCCATCCAGATCGGTCACGAACGTATTGAGAAACTCATTCATCATCTGCCGCACCTTGAGGCCCAGGATGGGCCGCTGCGGACGCGGAAAGAAGTTGACGTTGAAGTTCACCATCTGCGCGGCGCGTCGCGGCACGAAGCCTAACGACGGGTCGAAGTCATCGCCGATCCACTTGTAGGTCAGGGCGACGTCCCAGAGGTCATTCGGATAATCGATTTTGCCGCCGATTGCGTGGCGGCGGCCGCTGAGGTCTTCGCGGTCGAGTGCGAGTCCCCAGATGCCGACCAGAAAGTTCTTGTCGCCGCGGAAATGGGACGTCTGATATGTGAGATCGAGGCCCGCGGTCCAGCTGTTCGCGCGCCCAAGGGGATCTCCCGCAGTGAAGATCCCGCCGATGCTCGACTCGCGCAGCACATTCTGCTTCACCCGCAGCACGCCCATGGTGTTGTTGGTGCCTAACGTGTCCAGCTCCCCGGTGCGCACGACGAGTCCACCGAGGTTGGTGCCCCCTTCGCGGCCGTTGACCTTAAGCCCCGCCGTGAGCGGGACTTCGCGACCGCCTAGCAGCCCAATGCGCCGGCTGAAAAATGGCAGCACATCGCTCAGGCCGAGCCCGAACGCAAAAATGTCGGCGCCTTCGAGGAAGAACGTGCGCTTTTCCGGGAAGAGCAGTGGAAAACGCGTGAGATTGGTGCGTCGCGTATCGACTTCGGTTTCGCCGAAGTCGGTGTTGAGCGTGAGCGACGCGAGCGAGTTTGCGCCGATGCGCTGCGCGGCGTCCAGGCTGACGTCGACGTCATTGTTCCAGCCGCCGCCTGGACGGGGTATACCCGCTCCCGCGGCGAGCGACGGACGCACGCTGAGACCGACGCCGAGGTCGAACGCCGGCACATCCGTCAACAGGCCGGCTCGGCTCGTTAGGTTGATCTTGACGTCGCGATCGGGACTGGCCCAGCGCTGCGTCTCCAGCAAACGCTGAATGCGGCGCTGCACGTTGAACGCCCAGGTCGTGAGGCCACGCCGGAAGAGCAGGCTCTTCACCGGGACTCTGATCTCCACCGACCAACCGCTGCCGGTGCGTGACGTGGCGGCTTCCCAGAGCGCGTCCCAATCCGCGTTCTGCCCCTCGCCCTGGTTGGCGACGAGCGCGTCGTATCGGGCACCGTTTGGATTGACGATGAAAACGTAGCCGGACCGGCCGTCGAGATACGTGTCGAGCACGACACGGATATGGTCTTCGTTGTCGAGCGAGGCATCACGGTCCCTGGCGAAACTCGTTATGCGATGCGGCTCGGGGTCGTCCGCACGCACGCCAATGATGATCGACGCCGCGTCTGCCAATACACGCACGACCGTGCGCCCCGTAGCGCTGCCGCCTTGCACCGGTTCGATCT
>JBFMFA010000578.1:0-3121 GCA_040753195.1 Gemmatimonadota bacterium
AGAAGACACAGCATGAGGAATGACTCGCGGGCTGCCCACGACTCCAACAGACCCTCAGAAAAACCGAGTTCGATTTTCAGCGAAGGGTCGATTTCCGCGATCTGCTCGCGCAGCAAGTACCCGAACTGCCGTCGCGTCACCATGGCAAGATGGCGATCGTTCGGGTGCGCCTTGATGTTGTCTACGATTGCGCGAGCCATTCCAGCCGCTTCGGCCGCCGGAGTAGCCCACGTTACAACGTGAACGTTCGCCGTCGCGTCGCTCACGGGGACCATCGCTTCGACGCCAGACAAAGCCATGAGGCGATTGGCGGCGATAACGATTGGCTTCGGGCAGCGCTGGCACTCTGTCATCGGCACATCCGCTATGGATTCCCCATCGCCGATTAGGCCTTCTAACTTCGCCAGACCTTCGCGGTCGTTCCCGCGAAATGCGTAAATGGATTGTCGGGGATCGCCTAACGCCACAACTTGAGCGCCTGGTCGGCGCAATCTAAAAATCAGGCGCTGTTCGCCAGGCGTTAGGTCTTGGAACTCGTCGACGATGATGAAGTCGTAACCCTTGTCGGGAAAGTCACCACCGTGCAAGCGCTCGAGTAGGATGCGCGGCAGATCGCTCACAAGGTGCGCTTTGTGTCGCACGCGCCATTCACGCGCTGCCTGCCACAGTTTAAGATGATCAGCGTGACCCGCGTCGTGATCCCGCAGCGCTTGGGCCGCATCGTAGAACGCACCGTAAGTTGATGTCAGTTCGGGATACGTGTGTAACACATCGTAGATCATCGCATCGACTTCGTGAGGGAGCAGCATCCTTAGCTCCTCACCGATGACCTCCACGCATAGAGCGTGGATCGTACGAATGATTGGCTTGTTCTTGTGCTCGACGCTTGCCAGCCGCGCGTGAATATCATCTCGTAGCTGTTGCGCGATGACACGGTTGAACGCGACCACCAAGACATTGCGGCCATCCGCCGCGAGCCCCTCTGGATGGAGAATACGCTCAACGCGTCGTATTAAACCGAACGTCTTGCCACTACCCGGACCTGCGACACAGCGGATGATCAGTGCGTCCGAGTTGATTAGGGGCGGTACCTGTGTTCCCCTGACCCCTTCCTCCCATGATGCAGGCATGCACGGATTGTAATGACGAACGTAAACTCGCGCGCGATCTTCCCCTCCTCGGTTGTTGTACAATCTGGTTGTAGTTCCGCTTTGAGTTGAACGGCGGATCGATGTGGCCAAAGGTCAACCGTCTCCTCGCGGACTTTAACGCGCAGAATGTCGAGGTTGTCGCCGTAGAATAGGTGTTTTCGCCTTCGCCATGAGACGGGGTTGGGTGGAAAGCCACGGAGCAAGCGCCACGATTTTCTGACAATCTTCCCTCACCACGAACTTATCAACTCCTCCAGCCGCATCATGCCTAACGTCATTTGGTCCTACTGGAAACCGATTCTCTTCCGCTGCGGCTCGGGAGGTGGAGTCATCAACTCTCGGATTGCGTCGAAGACTACCTTGAATTGCGAGTCGTACTTCTTTTCGAGCTGATCGAGCTTGCGCGCCAGATCCACATTGGCCAAGAGAATCTCTCGCAGACGTACGAAAGCGCGCATGATCTCCACATTTACTTGTATAGCGCGCTCGCTTCGCAGAACGGATGACAACATGGCCACGCCTTGTTCTGTGAATGCATACGGGAGATACCCACCAAGGCTCTGCTTCGAAGGTATCACAGCTTGTGATACCAACTGCGCTGCTTCGCGAGCCGTTAGCTGAAGCAAGAAATCGCTAGGAAAGCGCTTCTGATTCCGTTTCACCGCCTGTCGCAGAGCAATCGGTTTCACGTTGTAGAGCTCCGCCAAATCTCGATCGAGCATAACGCGCTCGCCTCGAAGGAGTATAATTTTCCGCTCTACACCCCGCGCAGAGAGTACGAGCTTTGTTGAGAGCTTCTTCTTCATCTACTCAGTATACCCGAACCATCCCTGTTTTTCCGAAAGCGTTAGGCGGTGCTGCGCTTGCACTTACTTGCCTCTCTTGCGAGAACGTATGCGCTGGACAATATGAGTCCTCCTCTTAGAGCGGGCTGTGGCAACTTTGACGAATCGCCCGGTCACCGCGCTGCGACCCAGGCCTTCGCGCAGTAAGCGTACGCCGCTACCTCACTCGCGGTCACGTCACCGTCCTCGGCAGCGTGCGGCCGGTCCTGGCGTTGGAAACTCCGGTTGGCTCGCTCAGCAATGCTCGCATCTCAATCCAGATGACCCTCGGGTGCGTGATTCCGTTCTGCGCATGGATGCTCTTCGCGGCGCGACTGCGCCAGAACGCTTCAGCCGAACGCCTGGTACGCTCGATGAGAGGTGGCGGCGAGATAAAGCTCGGCGATATGGCCTTCGGGATCCGAGGGGGGAGCCGGGATGGACCCTTCGACAAACAACGAACACGACGGCGATGTGGCGCCGACGCTCCGAGCGATACGCGAGGTGCGAAAGATTCGCTACACGGATCAAGAATGGGACACCATCGTCGAGCGCGCCCGCAGCTGTGGTCAGCCGCCGGCAAGGTACGTACGCGCTGTGTCGCTCGGCGTCGTCCCAAGGAGCAGTCGAGCGCAGGCGAGTGCAGCTGTGGTCCATGAACTCGGTCGGATCGGCAACACTCTCGCGGCGCTCCGCGCGGACGTTCGGTCGAGCGGGGATGGTGCACGCTCCGACACTATCGAAGTGGCACTTCAGGAACTGCTCGCCGTCGTTAGGCGGCTCGTCTGAAGCTGCCAACAGGAGACCGCGTGATCGCCGTCTCGAGTAGTGGCAAGAGCTTCAAGGCACTCGCGGCCTATCTCCTGAAAGGCCGCACAGGCGAGGAGCTCGATCGCGTCGCGTGGAGCAGCGGCCGGAACGTCCCCACCGACGATCCCGAACTAGCCGCGACCTTCATGCGGGCCACTGCCTCTCGGAGCGACCGCGTCGAGAAGCCAGTCTATCATCTCGTCCTGAGCTTCGATCCGGGCGACGCTGTTGATCGAGCTACCATAGAACGCGTGGCTGATCGAGTGCTCGACCGGCTGGGCCTCGGCGAGCACCAGGCGGTGATCGTTGCCCATCGAGACCGCGGCCATTCGCATG
>JBFMFA010000579.1:0-3108 GCA_040753195.1 Gemmatimonadota bacterium
TTTGTTGTGCCCTAATTCGCCTAGCCAGTTGGGGCCGGCAGGTCGGTGTTGTTGATATCGCGGATGACCTTCCATGAGCCGTCGGTCTGCCGCTGCCAAACCGTCACGTATTTCCCCTTGTCGTTGATCGCCGCGCCTTTCTTCGGAGTGAGCGTCATCTCGTAGCGACCCGTTTCGATCGCGAGATCGCCAGCTACCTGGACGTCGTCAGTGTGAAATGCAACCGCGGACGGGGTGAATACGGCAAGCATACCCTGGAAGCCGCCGCGGATGGCTTCGGTGCCGCGCCACGCGGTTTGGTTGGGTTGCATAACGACGGCATCGGCTGTGTACACGTTGAGGACGGACTCGATGTCGCCCTTAATGATGGCCTCGGTGACTTTGGCGGTCTGGGCTTCGATGGCAGCGCGAACCGTTGCGGGATCCGCGGTCGCGGTCGCAGCGCTATCCGCCGCATTGTCAGCTGCGGGAGCGCATGCGCTCAGAAGTAGCCCCATAGCGAATACCAGGTGCCTCGACGCGCTTCTCATGTTTGCCTCGTCCGTGTTTGGTGCGGCCCAAAGGTTCAGCCGACCCGAGTGGCAGGCAAGGGCTACCTGGCTGCGGGCTGCTCCTTGGGGAAGAGCGGTTCACCTTTGGTGACCTTCCAGCCTGTCACGTTGAGTGCGTCGAGACCCGCAAAACGTTGCGCGTGTACTTCCCCCGAACCGCCGAGCTGCTGCCAGAGAGTGGCGGCCTTGCCGGGGATGTAGGGCGCAAGGAGGACACAATGCCGCGCAAGTTGCCTAACGAGAGCACCTAACGTCGTTTCCAGCTCGCTGCGCTGTGCCGGATCTTTCGCCAGCTTCCACGGCGCCTGCCGATCGACATACTCGTTTCCAGCAGCGACGCTCTGCCAGACGTGCTGCAGCCCTTCGTGCAGCAGGTAGCCACGCTGGCCGGAGATGGCGCCGTGGTATGCCGTAATGCACAGACGATCAGAGGCGTCGAGGGCCGTTTGCGGTGCCGCCGGCACGATGCTGCCGCAATAGCGTTCCACCATGGCGATCGTGCGGCTGGCGAGATTCCCCCACGCGTTCGCCAGGTCCGCGTTATAGCGCTCCTCAAAGCGCTCCCACGTAAAACTCCCATCCGAGTCGAAGGGGACCTCGCGCATCAGGAAGTAGCGCAGGGCGTCGGGGCCGTACTTCGCGATGGCTTCACTCAATTCCACGCGAACGCCAGCCGATTTACTCAACCGCTCGCCGCCAAACTGCACGAAGCCGTGCGCCCATACGGATTCCGGGAGCGCGAGGCCGGCGGCCTCGAGCATCGCGGGCCAGACGACGCTATGCAGGCGCGTGATGTCTTTTCCGACGACATGCAGCTGCGCCGGCCAGCGCGTTTCGTAGCCAGGTTCGGGATAGCCGGTTGCCGTCAAGTAGTTAGGCAAGGCGTCGAACCAGACCCACGTCCCTTGATGTTCGCCATCGGATGACGCAATGGGGAAGGGAATCGCCCATGAGAGTTTCGATCGCGTGATGGAGATGTCTTCGAGGCCCTGAGACAACAAGCCGAGCATCTCGTTGCGGCGGGAATCCGGGCGCAAAAATCCCGGTCGTTCAGCGAACAGCTGTTCGAGAACCTTTTGGTACTTCGTTAGGCGAAAGAACCAATTCCGCTCAGTCGTCCACTCCAGCGTGCGCGTTGGGTGCAGGATGCACTTCCCGTCGACGATCTCATTGTCGCGTTTGAACAACTCACAGCCGACGCAATACCACCCCTCGTACGTCTGTTCGTAGAAGTCGTCCGGGTTGCGGGCATGAATCGCGCGGATCAGCGCCTCCACACCCTTTTTGTGGTGGCCCTCGGTGGTGCGGATGAAACGATCGTACGAGATCGCCAGCCGGCTCCACATCACTTCGAAGCGTGCCGCGATGTCGTCCACGAACGTCTGCGGATCGATGCCGCGGGCGGCAGCGGCCTGCGCCACTTTCTGGCCGTGCTCGTCCATCCCCATGAGGAAATGCACGTCGCGCCCGGCCATGCGTTGATAACGCGCGATCACATCGGCGCCGATTTTTTCGATTGCGTGCCCGATGTGTGGATCGCCGTTCGCGTAATCGATTGCGGTCGTTAGGTAGAAACGGCTCACGCGCTGGGAGTGCCTCGCGATGGGTCGTTCCCGCGATCTTCACGCGGATGACGGCGTCCGCCTCGGCGGCCGCGTCGCCGCCGCGAGCGTCGCGGCTGACCAGCCGCGTCAGCAGACGAACCAGTCGGATCCGTATCGCCGCCGACATCATCATTCGTTTCGTCTGCTGTGCTGGTCGCCGCTACGGGAAGCTCGCGACCCGATGTTTGCTTTGACCCTTGACCTTCGACCTTTGACCTTTGACCGACGTCTTCCTCCCACGGAAAACGAAACGCTGGTCGTTCCGACGTATCCTGCAATCGAATCACTTCTTCGTCGAGTGCGTCGGCGCCGCCGGTGACGGTCTCGTCCTCGGGGCCCTCGTCGCTCACGCCTAACGAGCCGCCTGCAGCCCCTCCCAGCTCGCGCCGCAACTCGCCGAGTGGGATGACGCGCGTTTCTCCCTCGCTGTTGCGCAACGTGACGCGCTCACGGAAAATGTCATTGGCGACGACCTTCTCTTCGCCGCGGGCCGTGGTGATGATGCGGTTCTCTTTGGGGAAGCGTTTGCGCTGCTGCACGTAGAAGTCGTGCTCGTAGCGCAGGCAGCACATGAGTCGCCCGCACGCTCCCGATATCTGCGACGGATTCAGCGAGAGTCGTTGGTCCTTGGCGACCCCGAGGTTCACAGGCCGCAACTCAGGGAGCCACGAGGCTGAGCAGTATTCACGTCCGCATCGGCCAACGCCGCTCAGACGCTTGGCTTCGTCGCGCACACCGATCTGCTTCAGTTCGATGCGTGTGCGGAACATGGCGGCGAGTTCCCTAACGAGGTTGCGGAAGTCGACGCGTTTTTCGGCGGTGAAGTAGATGGTGAGCTTACGGCGATCCCAGCGCCATTCGGCGTCCGACAGCTTCATGACCAGGTTGTTCGCGCGCACACGCTCCATGGCCTTGCGGCGCGCGTCTTCGTCCTGGCTGCGGACCTGGTTGAG
>JBFMFA010000580.1:0-3108 GCA_040753195.1 Gemmatimonadota bacterium
GTCAGCATGAGAAACGCCATCAACACGGTGTAGTCGCGTCGCAGCAACGCTTCGTAAAACAAGCCGCCCAACCCCGGCCACGCGAAGACGCTTTCAGTGACGACCGCGCCGCTCACTACGATTGCAGTGTCGAGCATAACGATTGTCACGAACGGCAACAGCGCCGTGCGGAGGGCATGTTTGTAGCGCACCGTGCGTTCACCGAGCCCTTTGCTCCGCGCAACAACAACGAAGTGCTGACGCAACGCGGTGCCCATGGAGCTGCGCAGATAGCGCAGCCAGGCCGCGCCGTGCAACGCCGCGAGCACCGTCGCCGGAAGAATCAAGTGCGCGATACGATCGAGCAGCCCGCGATCGAGAATCGAGCTGCGGCCGGAGGATGGCAGCCAGCCCAACCAGATCGCAAAGAGCAACTGCAGGACGAGCGCGAACCAGAAGGCCGGGAGCGAAATGGCAGCGAGTGTTGCGCCGTTCGCGACCTTATCGATGACCGAACCGCGCCTAACGGCAGTCCAGACCGCGAGAGGTATCGAGGCGAGGAGCGCGAGGATCAGTGAGGCACCGATCAGCTCGAGTGTGGCGGGCACTCGCTCGAGCAGCCGAACGGATACGGGGCGGCCGTCGGTGTAGGAGAATCCCCAGTCGCCACGCACAAAGCCGGCGAGCCAGGCGAGGTATTGCTCCGCAATAGGCCGATCGAGGCCGAGCGACTGGCGGAGCCGCTCGATGTCTTCCGGGCGCACGTTGGGATTCTCGAGGTACATCGCGAGGGGTCCGCCGGGGACTGCATGGATCAGCGCGAAGACGATCGCTGAAACGATCATCAGCAAGAGGGCTGACTGGGCGAGGCGAGACAACAGTCCGAGGGTCAAGGGTCACGGGTCACGGGTCACGGGTCACAGCCTAACGCGGGACTACTTCCCATTCGTGGATGTTCCAGAAGATACCGGTGTTGGTTGGATTGCCTTTAAAATTGCGCAGCGTCGCCGGTACGGCATCCAGGCGCGTCACATTGTACAGCGGCAACTCCGGGAGCAGTTCGGCGATGCGTTGTTGCGCGGTGACCAGCAACGCTCGCCGCCGGGATTGATCGACGGTGCGATCGCTCGCGTACAGGAGCGTCGTGAGCGAGTCGTCTTCCACATAGTTGATGTTGCGACCGGCGGGCGGCATACGATCCCTTGCAAAGAACGTCGCGAGTTCGGGATCAGCCGGCATATGCCACCAGTGCAGCAAGGCGTCGAACTTTCCTTCGAACCATAACGAGGAGATGGCGGTACCGTCGACGAGCTGGATCTTCGCGTCCACGCCAACGTCGCGCCACATACGCTGGAGCGTTTGCGAGACGTTTTCGCGCACGACGAACGCCGCCTGGGTCATGAGGGTAAACGCAAAGGGCTGACCATCCTTCTCACGGATACCGTCGCTGTTCGTGTCGCGCCAACCTGCCTCGTCGAGGAGTCGGCGCGCCGCGTCAGGATCGAACGGGTACGTGCGGATGGAGTCGGTAAAGGCCCACGAAAGCGGTTGAATGGCGCCGTGTGTCACGGGAGCGAGCGAGTCGAGTATGGTGCGGACGATGGCCTCGCGGTCGATGGCATGGAGCAATGCACGCCTAACGCGTACGTCGCGGAATGCCGCCACGCGGCGCTGATTGAGCGTGACATGTTCGTACGAGTTCCCCGTCAGCCGGTGCAGCGAGACGCCCTCGATGCCGGCGAGCTCGCGTGCTTTATCCCATGGAACGAGCGCCACGACGTGCACCTCGCCACTCTTCAGCTGATTGATGCGCGTCGTCGTGTTTGGGAGAAACTTGAACAGGACCCGACGTATTCGTGGGAGCGAGTCTCCCCGCCAATGATTCTCCACGCGCTCGAGCAGCACGTGCTCTCCGGTGCGCCATTCGGCCACGCGATATGGTCCCGTGCCTAACGGATTCCGGTTGTAATCGTTGGCACGTTCGATGTCGCGTCCGGCGAGGAGATGCTTCGGCAAGGTGCCGCGAATGAACTGCAGCTGATACGGCGCGTACACTTCCTTGTAATGCACGACGGCGGTGAGCGAGTCGGGCGTAGAGACGCTCGTTATGCGGTCAAAGCCGTCGACGCTTTCCGGGTTGTAGTCGGGAGAGTTGATCGCGTCCACGGTGAACTGAATGTCTGCCGACGTGAAGGGATGACCGTCGTGCCAGCGCACACCGGGTCGCAAACGCCACGTGACATCCATGCCGCCGTCAGGCCGCAGCTGCACGCCGCCATTGTCGAACGTAGGGACTTCGCTCGCGAGGAGCGGAACGACCCGCATCGATTCGTCGGTGGTGACGAGCCCCTCGATCACGCACGACTGGATGTCTTCCAGGATGTGCGTGCTGAAGCGGTTCATCGTGTCTGGCTCTCGGTCGTAGCCAACGATGAGCAGCTCGTTGGACGGCGTGTTAGGCGCGCGTTCACCACACGCTAGCGCGGCGAGCGCAAGGCCAAAGAGAACGTGGGCACGTTTCATAGAGGGCGCGACGACCAAGTTACTGCGCGTGGTGCCTGGGGCGCGAGCGCCTGCGCGTCACGATGCGCTCGGGGGCAGCAGCTTGGCAATGAGCGTGACCGGGATGGAGCCGAAGCTGAGAATATCATCGTGAAAGTCGAGCATGTTAAAGCGGTTGCCTAACGCTTTTTCATGGGCTGTGCGCAGCTGCCGTAGTCCGTCCACGCCAAGCCAGTACATGCTGGCCGCTCCGGGGAACATCGATGCCTTTGTCACTTCAGCGTGTGCCTGCTCAGCGCTCATCCCGCACGTGTCAATGAACATCGATACCGCGCGATCGAAGGTGAGCGTCCCCCCGTGCAATCCAAGATCGACGGCCGCTCTGGCCAGGAGGCGCACCCGCGTGTGCAATTCAGCCACGCGCTCGAAATCGGTAAGAAACCCCAACTCATCCATCAACCCCGTGGCGTAACACGCCCAACCCTCGGCCATTGTCCCGCCGCAGAACATGCCGATGCGCGTTGCGCAATCGACGGCCGCAACCTGCCCGATGCGCGACGTCGCACGGTAGGCGTAGTAGTTCTGCACATGGTGGCCAATCGCGCCGTGATGCACGACGTGATTCAA
>JBFMFA010000581.1:0-3105 GCA_040753195.1 Gemmatimonadota bacterium
ATTCGCGCAGTAGTGGCAGCGCGCGCTCCACGTCGCCCAGACGTGCGTACACCCGCGCGACGTCCAGCGTTGCGAACGCGGTTCGGAAACGTTCCATCGAGCGCAACGCCAGCCCGCTGTCCGCATAGGCAACCGCCGCCGACACGTCACCCAGCTCCATCGACATCGTGGCGAGATCCACGTATTCGAAGATCCTGGCGGGCCTGGTCGCGCGGCGCCCTAGGGCAACACGCCGCGCCGTTTCGAAAAACTGCCGGGCCGCGACCGTATCGCCCTGTCGCATTTCGAGACGGCCCTTCGCGTAGAAGAATGCGATGCTGTCCACCGGCACGGTCGCAAGCGTCATCGCGTCGAGCGTGCGATGCACGGTATCCGGCACGATCATCTCCATCAACGGCCGGTAAAACGCTTCGCCGATGAGCTGCCAGGTGAGCTGTTGAATACCGAACGTGAATGTCCGCATCGAGTCGCGTGCAGCCTGCACGTTGCCCGCGTACAGCTCGATCGAGGCGTTCGTCACAAATGCCGGGAGCCAGTCCGGAGCGAGCTGTCGCACTCGGCGGATCATCTGCGTCGTCCGCACATAGTCTCGCCTGAGAAACGGGATTGTCACCGCTTCGAACGCATACATCGGCGAGCGCGGATCACGCGTGCTTGCGGCGGCGAAGCTGACTTCAGCCGAGTCCAATTCCCCGCGCCAGCGCTGAATGAAACCGATCGCCCACAGTAATCGGCTGTTGTTTGGCTGCCGAACGCGAGCCGCAGTCAACTCACGCAGGGCAGAATCGGTGTTCGCGCGGGCAAACAGCGCGGCATATCCGCGCGCAATCTGTGTCTCCGGATCGGCGGGGCTCATTGCGGTCGCACGCGCAGTCGCGGCTTCCAGACTTCGCATACGCGGCGCCGTGCGGTCGAAGAGCGAAAAATACGTCGCATGTGTTTGCGCCAGCCGAGCCCACGCGAGCGCGAACTGGGGATCGAGCTGCACCGCGCGCTCGTAGAGCTCGATCGCTTTGGCCTGTTCCTGCCTAACGAGAAATTGTGAGGCGCTCAGGTTCGCCTGGAGGTAGTATCGATACGCCTCGAGGTTTTGCGTGAGTCCCTGCTCCAGCGGTGCGCGAGTGTCCGGTCGCAGCGCCACATTGAGTGAGTTCGCAACGCGCACGGCGATATCCTGCTGCACCTTCAACAGGTCGCCGGGACTCAGCGAGACCGCGTGGGACTCGTCCCAAAGTATTTCACCTCCGGGCACACGCATGAGGCGTGGCGTTATCTGAATGCGCGTACTGCCGTCGCCCGCGCGCTCGGTTTTCGCCGACCCAGCCACGACATAGCTCGCCCCGAGCTCCGCGGCCACTTCGCGCAGACGAGCCACACTAAACTGCGCCGCGCTCGCGCGAGAAATGACCCTGACCCCGCCAATCTCCGCGATGCGTCCGGACAGCTCGTCGACGATCCCATCGGTGAGATACTTCTCGTCAGGCAGCCCGATGTGGTCGAAGGGGAGAACGGCGACGGTAGGGATACCGCTGGACGTGTCGGCAGGGCCCCTGCCGCGCCACACCCACAGGGCAACGGCAACGGCAAGCACGGCGACAGCGCTGACGGCGATCGCACGCCACGTTAGGCGCATGCGTGGTTGCTCGCGAAGGTGCCGCGGCGGGACGCGATGACCTTCCACGCTGTCCACGAACTCACGCACGCTGTTGAAACGCTCGGCCGGCGTTTTTGCCAGCGCGATGGCCACGGAACGAGCCAGTGCGTTGGGCACGTCGGGTCGCGAATTTTCCAATGACGGCACCGGCGCGACGGCGTGCTTCGCGATCATCGACATCAGCGTCGCCGCGTCGTAGGGCGGCTCGCCGGCCAGCATCTCGTACACGACGCAGCCGAGGCTGTAAACGTCGCTGCGCTCGTCGATTTCGCTTTCGCCCGTCGCCTGTTCGGGGCTCATGTAGGCGGGCGTCCCGGGCACCAGACCGGTCTGCGTTAGGCGCTCGCGCCCGGCGCTGCTGATCGCACGAGCGATCCCAAAATCCGCCACCACCGCTATCCCGCCCGACAACATGATGTTCTCAGGCTTGAGGTCGCGATGGATGACGCCTTGCTGGTGCGCGTACGCCAGTGCCAAACCGACGTCTCGCGTTATGCGCCGCGCATCTTCAACGGCGAGTTTCCCTTCGCGCGTGATGCGCTCGCGCAACGTTTCGCCGTCAACGAACGGCATGACATAGAACAACAGCCCGTCCACCTCTCCCGATTCATGCACCGGCAGGATATGCGGATGCGAGAGTTGCGAGGCGATGCGAATCTCACTGAGGAACCGCTCTTTCCCCAACGCCGCGGCAACCTCCGGCCGCAAAACCTTCATGGCCACGCGCCGGTCGTGCTTGATGTCCATCGCCTCGTACACAGTCGCCATCCCGCCATGACCTGCCTCGCGCACGACCCGATAGCGCCCACTAAGTCCCTGCGACAGGCGCTCCTGCATGGCGCGCTCGGCGTCGATCACGCGCGACGCTCCACGTGAGTCGGCGTGCGGCGCTTCTCACGCGGGGGCGCCGCATTCGTGAGGCGCGGCGCCGTCTCAACCAACTTCTGCAATAGCGCGACGCCGTTAGGCACGCCAAAGCCGGTGCAGGCATCCCACCCCGCCGTCGCACGGAACCACGGGATATCGCCGGCACCTACGTCGTTGTCCCCCGCCTGCACGCCCGTGCAGCAGCTCTCGTTATGGGTGTACAGCCACGCGTTGAGCCCCGCCAGCGGATGACCAAGGGCGCTCGCCCCGCGCGCGAGCAACGCGGCCCACAGCGGGGCCGCAGCGCTCGTTCCACCACCCACCAGCTCCTGCCCGCCGCATACGAGTGCGACTCCCGACTCGAATGCAGCGTTCGCCGCAACGTCCGGGACCCAACGACCCACGAACCCTGACTCGCTCGAGCTTTTCCAGGTGTCTTTGAGCCCAACGAACTTGGGACCCTGTTGCCAGGCGGGGCGCGGAAAGAATCCGCTCATTCCGCCGCCACTCGCGACCGCGGCACCAAACAGTCCGCCCTTCCACGCCACTTCTTCGCGCGACGACATGATGCGCGTGCCACCGAT
>JBFMFA010000582.1:0-3101 GCA_040753195.1 Gemmatimonadota bacterium
ACGGACCATGAGCGCCACGATGCGCGCCGGGCAGGGCTGATTTACCTCGTAGCGACACATACGGGAACGCTGGCGCTCTTCGGGATGTTCGCGATGTGGGGGGCGTACGCCGGCGACTGGACGTTCGCTTCGTTAGGCGTCGCCGCCGGGGCACTGCCCGCGCGCGGTGCCGCCGTCCTGCTCCTGGCCGGAGCGGGCTTTGGCCTCAAGGTCGGCGTCGTACCATTCCACTTCTGGCTTCCGCCGGCGCACGCGGCAGCGCCCTCGCATGTATCGGCGCTCCTCTCAGGGGTCGTCATCAAGACTGGCGTGTATGGCGTGCTCCGCGTGATGACGCTGCTGGGTGCGACACCGGCGTGGTGGGGCTGGACTGTCCTCACGTTAGGCGTTGCCTCCGGCGTCCTCGGCGTATTGTGGGCCCGGGCGCAGCACGATCTCAAGCGGCTACTGGCGTACCATAGTGTCGAGAACATCGGCATCATCCTCATGGGTATCGGCATCGGCGCGTTAGGTGCGACGTACGGCTACCCCAGCATCGCCGTCATCGGCTATGCGGGCGCGTTGCTGCACACGTTGAATCATGCCCTCTTCAAAAGTCTGCTCTTTCTCGGCGCCGGTGCCGTGCAACGCGCGACTGGAACGCGCGACATGGAGGCGTTAGGTGGGCTCGCCAAGCCCATGCCACTCACGTGGGCCGCCTTTCTCGTCGGCGCCACGGCGATCGTTGGCCTCCCGCCGCTCAACGGCTTCGTGAGCGAGTGGCTTGTTTATCAGGGCCTCCTGCGCTCCGGTCAACTGGATGCGGCCATGCGCCTCGCCATGCTCGGCGTTCCTGCACTGGCGCTGATCGGCGCGCTGGCACTCGCCTGTTTCGCCAAGGCCGCCGGCATAGTGTTCCTTGGTCAGCCGCGCAGCGCCGCTGCTGCAACAGCGCGCGAAGGCGCGGCGGGATTGCTCACTCCGATGTTTGTGATCGCGGGGGTGTGCCTAACGCTCGGCGTCGCCGCGCCGCTGGGGGTGTCCCCCGCGCTGCGCGTCGCGGCCACGTTTGTGCCACTCTCTGACGCGGCACGCGCAGAGGTACGGACGCTCGCCGTACAAGCCGCTTGGATTGGCGTTGTGGCGAGCGGGCTGATCCTCGCACTGGTCGCTGGCTGGCTCCTGATGCGTGCCCTGCGGCGACGGCGCTCCGTGCGTCTGGCGGAAACATGGGGATGCGGGTATGACATGCCTAACGCGCGCATGCAGTACACGGCGTCATCATATGCGGCACCGCTGCTGTCGGCATTCGGCAAGCTCAGTGGCGTGCGCACCGACGCCTCCGAGCGGGCGTTCCACACGACGCCGCGCGATCTCGTACTCGATGGCATCGGACTTCCGCTGTGGGAATCGATCCGGCGCACGGCGCTGCGGATGCGCGCTCTGCAACAAGGCCGCTTGTACGTGTACCTCATTTATGTGCTGGCCGCGTTGCTGGCGTTGCTCATCTTCTTGGCGATCGACGCGAGGGTGCGATCGTGACGCTCACGCCGGGCGCGATTCTCGCGTGGCTGATGTTGCTCGCGGCTGCGCCGCTCATCCCCGGAGTGGCGGCGAAAACGACAGCCTTTCTCACCGGCCGCCGAGGCGCCCCGGCGTGGCAGCCGTACCTCGATCTGGCGAAGCTGCTGCGGCGTGGTCTGGTGTACAGCCTAACGAGCACGTGGGTGCTCCGCCTTTCACCGCTGCTGCTCGTCGCCACTGCGCTGGGCGCGACGCTCTTTCTGCCGCTGGCCGGTGAGCGCGCACTGCTCTCGTTCTCCGGCGACGCCATCGCCTTCGCATCCTTGCTGGCGCTCGGCCGCTTCGGCCTCATCCTCGGCGCCCTGGATACCGGTTCCAGCTTCGAAGGAATGGGCGCCAGCCGTGAAGCAACGTTCGCCAGCTTGGTGGAGCCGAGTCTCTTTGTCGCGCTCGCCGCGTTAGGTGTGGCCAGTCACGAACTCACGCTCTCGGGGATGCTCGGCGCGGGACTATGGGCCCGCTGGAGCATCATCGCGCCGACGATGTTCCTCCTGGCAGGAAGCGTCTTTGTGTTGATGCTGGCCGAATGCGCGCGTGTCCCTGTGGACGATCCGACGACGCACCTGGAGCTAACGATGGTGCACGAGGTCATGGTGCTGGACCACAGCGGGGCCGATCTCGCGATCATTCAGTACGCCAACGCGGTAAAGCTGGGAGCCTTCACGGCCATCATCACCGCGTTGTTGCTGCCTAACGCGGTTCGTACCGGAATCATGGCGCCCTTGTGGCTACTCCTGGCGATGATCCTTAGCGGCGTCGGCATCGGCCTGGTGGAGTCTAGCGTGGCGCGGTTGCGCCTCCCCAAGGTGCCGTTGTACATCGCCAGTGGCGGCGCGCTGGCGTTTCTCGGCCTCATCCTGGTGCTGCAGTAGACGCTGATGAATGCCCTGACGACGCTCATCCTGTTCCTCATTCTGCTCACGGACTTCGCCGTGCTTGGGACGTCGCGTATCAGCGCGTGCATCCGCGCCGTGGCACTACAGGGCGTGCTGCTCGGTATTCTCCCCCCCGTTATGCACGAGTCGCTCAGCGTGCATACGGTCACGCTAGCCGTTGGCACGATCGTGATCAAAGGCGCCGTGCTTCCTGGCTTTCTGCGCTGGGCCATGCGCGAAGCCGCCGTGCGTCGTGAGGTGGAACCGTTGATCGGCTACATGGCGTCGCTCTTGTTAGGTCTTGGCACCGTCGCCATCGCATTTGCGGTAGCGGACGCGCTCCCGGTCCCGGGCAGCGCCGGCGATCTGCTCATCGCCACAGCGCTCGTCAACGTGATGATCGGCTTGCTGGTTCTCATCACTCGCACCAAAGCGATCACGCAGGTGGTCGGGTATCTGATACTGGAAAACGGCATCTACCTGTTCGGCTTGACGCAAATCCAGCGTGTGCAGTTTCTCGTGGAGATAGGCGTGTTGTTGGATCTCTTTGTTGCCGTCTTCATCATGGGTATTGTCGTCTTTCACATCAATCGCGAGTTCGATTCGATGTCGTCGGCGCGGCTGACGGATTTGCGCGAATAACGGGCGAATGCTGCTGCTCAC
>JBFMFA010000583.1:0-3100 GCA_040753195.1 Gemmatimonadota bacterium
CTCCATATACCACGCGTGTACGCGCCCATTCGCGGAGCCGTTTCGCGATTCCGTGGGCTCATTGGTGTCGTGTCGATGCTCGCCGCCTGCGTCCCGTCGACGCAGCAGGAGGTACAGCTTGGAACGCAATACGCGCAGCAAATCAATGCGCAGTTGCCGATCGTGCGAGATGCGAGCGTCAACTCGTACATCAACTCGTTGGGCGGACAAATCGCGCGGGTCGCGGACAGCCGTGGCTTGAGTTGGCGCTTTTATGTCGTCGACAGTCGAGAAGTCAACGCGTTCGCCGTGCCCGGCGGGTTCGTGTACGTGAATCGCGGGCTCATCGAGCGCGCCCGCACAATGAACCAGCTTGCGGGAGTGCTGGGGCATGAAATCGCGCATGTGACCGAGCGTCATTCTGTGGAGCAGATGGCGCAAGCTGAGCGAGCGAACCTGGGCGTGTCGCTGGCGTGCATCCTAACGAATGTCTGCCAGAGCGGCGTGGGCTCCACCGCGATCCAGGTGGGGGGCAGCGCGCTCTTCGCCAAGTTCTCGCGCGATGACGAGCGACAAGCGGACGCGCGTGGATTCGATTTTCTGCTGCGGGCCGGCATCGATCCGCGCGGGATGGTCAACATGTTCCAGACGCTGCTGAACGAACGCCGCTCCTCGCCAGGGAGCGTCGATGCATGGTTCCGCACACACCCGCTGGAAGAGGACCGTATCGATGAGACCAACGCGCGGATCGCGCGCGTTCCGGCCAGCCAGCTGCGCGGACTGACGGTGGATACGCCATCGTATCAGAGCTTCCGTTCGCGACTGAGCTCGCTGCCGGTCGCGCGTACACGTTAGGCGTCGAACGCGCGTACGAACTCCATCACGAGCCGCTCGAAATCCTGAGCGGCTCGTGCCGTAACGGCGAGCACGTCCGCATGCGCGATGGGCGTGCCGCTCACCTCGGCCGCTTTGTTCGTTATGCAGCTCACGGCGGCGCAGCGCAATCCAATCGCCTGCGCGACGATCACTTCGGGCACGGTCGACATGCCTACCGCGTCGACGCCGAGGCGCTCGAGCATACGGACCTCGGCGGGCGTTTCGTATGTGGGACCCAGCAAACACCCGTAAACGCCGCGTTCGAGCTTCACCTGCACGCGCGCAGCCGCTGCATGCAGTTCGCGCTGCAGCGCTTCGTCATACGGTTGCGACATGTCGGGGAACCGCAGGTCCCCGGGGACGACGGGACCGACGAGCGGGTTGCGCCAGCTCAAGTTGACGTGATCGGTGACGACCATGAGGTCGCCGGGCTTGAGCGATCGGCGGATGCCGCCGGCGGCGTTGGACAGCAGCAGGGCGGCCGCGCCTAACGCGTGCGCGACGCGCACGAGGAGACCGGGCATCTCTGGGCCGTGTCCCTCGTACATGTGGAAGCGGCCGGAAAAGGCGACGACGGGGCTGCCCGCCAGGTGGCCGGCGATGATGCGGCCGGCGTGTCCCTCGACGGATGGCGGCGCGAAGCCCGGCACGTCGCCGTAGTTCAGCGCGGTCGGGTGTTCGATGCGCGCGGCAAGCCCGCCAAGACCGGAACCGAGGATGATCGCGAGCTTCGGCGGCAGAGCGGCGGCGAGCTGCTCGCGCACGAAGTCCAGGGTCTCGGCCGTCGCGTGCGTCATGCCAGTGTGACTCCGAGGTCCGCGATCGTGCGACGCGCTCGCGCGATCAGCGCTGCCTTCTCGTTAGGCTCGACGAAGGCGTGCTCGAAGCCGTTCAGCGCGATACGACACAGCTCGGCCGCAGTGAACTCCAGGTCGTGCGCCGCATGGCGGTACTCGTCGACCAGCGTCACGTCGCTCATCAGACGGTTGTCTGTATTGAGGACAACAGCAACGCCAAGGTCGAAGTAGCGACGCAGCGGATGCGCCGCGTACGACTCGGCGGCATGCGTCTGCAGGTTACTCGTCAGGCAGATTTCCAACGCCACGCCGCGGCGTGCGACTTCTTCCGTGAGCGCGAGGTCTTCAATCAGACGCGTGCCGTGACCGACGCGTTTGGCGCCGCAATCGTGCAGTGCCTGACGCACCGAGTCCGGCCCCCACCCTTCACCGGCGTGGCACGTGCACGCGAGGCCGTGCGCGATGGCGTGCTGAAACGCGGCCTCGTGGTCCGCGGCAGGGTGACCACGTTCCGCCCCCGCGAGATCGAACCCGACGACCCCGTGGCCGCGGTATTCGGCCGCCAAGCGCGCCATCTGCATGGACACATCGGGGGCGAAGGTTCGCAGCGCGCAGATGATTGTGCGGGCCATGATGCCGTGGGTACGTTCGGCGCGCGCCAGTCCGCGTAGTGGCGCCTCGACGGCCTCGCCTAACGTGAGTCCATTGCGCACGTTGAGGATCGGCGCGTAGCGCACTTCGAGGTACTGAACGCCGTCTTTGGCGGCGTCTTCTGCCAACTCGTACGCCGCGCGCTCGAGCGCTTCTCCGGTTTGGAGGACGGCGAGCGTCACTTCGAAGCGCTGCAGGTACTCCTCGAGGTTATGGGCGTTGTCCACGCGCATGTATTTGCGCACGGCTTCGGGATCGTGATCTGGCAACGCCACATCGTGTTCGCGCGCCAGTTCGGCGAGCGTCGCGGGTCGCAGGGACCCGTCCAGGTGGCAGTGCAGCTCAGCTTTGGGAATGCGCTGGAGAAACGCCGAGTTGAGAACGAGCGTCATTCGTTAGGCGCCGGCCTCCCCTCGGGCTGCGCGACTGCTCACCACACGCAAAATCAATCCGCTGAACACCGGTGTGGCGGGATCCAGCGGTAGCCCGCGGCTGTCGGTCAGCGCACGACGGCCCCCTTCTACTTCGGCCGCCACGACGGCGTCGAACACGCGCACGGCATCGACAGCACGCGCGCCCGCGACAGCGTCCACTCCACGGCCGTTTACATACACGCGAACCGAGTCTTCGCTCATGGCGCAAACGTAATACGCTCGTCCCGCGGCGCACGAATCGGCGCGGGCAACGTCTTGAGATAGGCGATCAGCGCTTCGAGATCGGTCGTTTCCAGGTCTTCACGCCGGATGGCGCTGCGCGACAGTCGGATCCCGTCGCCGCCATCCGCGAGGAAATCGCTC
>JBFMFA010000584.1:0-3087 GCA_040753195.1 Gemmatimonadota bacterium
TGTGACGGTCAACTCGCTGGCGGCGTAGCTCACCCGGCTCATAGTAAAGGCGCCATGTTTCGATGGAGTCATGGGTGGTGCCCGCGACGTCGGAGTATGAAACCCACGGGCTGATGTACACTAGCCTGATATTGCGTTGAATGTTCTCGATCGTAGCCACGGAAATGGGCAAAGCTGAAGTGACGTCGAAGACACGGTCAACACTGTCTCCCGGACCCAACGCAAATTCCGGCACTTCCCAACGAAACTGGGCGCTCGGTTTGTCCGCCTCGGATGCGACGAGACCTGCAGTACAGATGCAGTGGTTAACGAGAGCGGGCCCCCGCCCTATGTTCTTCACTCGGAGAGTGACGGTAGGAGCGATAGCGGGCTGCTGAAAGTACGCTTTGATGGTATTGGCGACGGGCATCGCATAGACATAGGGTCGCTCCAGTTCTCGGGTGACCTTGAGATGTTCTTCGGCGAGTCGGTGCGAGCGTAAGGCAGAATGGGCAAGCAAGACCGTTGTGAGTACGTATATCGCCGTAAGCAGCGCCATGACGAATCCGCTATGCGTATCTAGCCACGTAATCATTGATCGCGCTCGAAGGAAGCTGCCTAACTAGTAATTGGGCGGCGCATTTGCTCCGCCAACGCCGTGACACTCATAACACGCAACTGCGAGGACCGAGTTAGCATGCGGCCATTTCGCATCCTAACGCGACTGGTGAGGACCTTCGAAACCCGCAACGCCATGGCATGCCCCCACTTAGAGTGAGAACATGCTCGCATCAATAACGGGTTCGGATGCAAGCAAGTGCGCATAATCACAATGCGCACGCCAGGGCGCCGGTAAGACCCACGACACCCAGCGCCTTGCCTACAAATTCGTTAGGCCACCGCCTGCATTGTCCCGGTCGCCTGCTGAGCCTTCGCATCATCGAACTCTCCCTCCCATCGCGCCATCACCACCGTCGCTAGACAGTTCCCAATCAAGTTCACCGTCGTGCGCGCCATATCCATCAACTCATCGACGCCAAGTATCAGCGCCACGGCTTCCAGCGGCAAACCAAACGTCGCCAACGTTCCCGACAATATCACCAGCGACGCCCGCGGCACGGCCGCAACACCCTTCGACGTTAACATCAACGTCAACATCATGATCAGCTGCTGGCCCCACGTCATGTGAATCCCCGCCGCCTGAGCCGCAAACACCGAGGCTAGCGACAGATACAACGTCGTCCCATCAAGGTTGAACGAGTATCCCGTCGGCATCACGAACGCCACAATCCGCCGCGGTACTCCAAACGCCTCCATCCGCTGCATCGCCAACGGCAACGCCGCCTCCGACGATGTCGTCGAGAAAGCAATGAGCGCCGGCTCCCTGATCTGCTTGAAGAAACGCTTGATGGGCACTTTCGCCAACAACGCCACCGGCAGCAGCACGCCTAACATGAACACGACCAGCGCGCCATAAAGCGTCAGAATCAACTTTCCCAAGTTGATCAAAACGCCAAGACCGCTATGCCCAACCGTGACAGCGATTGCTGCGCCAATGCCGATCGGCGCGTATTTCATAACGAGCGCAGTGAACTTGAACATCACCTCAGCAAGGCTCTCACACGTCGATAACATCCAGTCCTTCGCCTTGCCGCGCACGGCGGCCAGCGCCACAGCAAAGATGATCGACCAGAAAACGATCTGCAGCACTTCATTGCTCGCGCCCGCCTGAATGATGCTCTCAGGCACGATATGCGACAGCACATCCGAGAAGGTCTGCTTGCGCGCCGCAAGCTGACTCCCCTGCTCTGCCGTCGTCGCCAGCTGAACGCCAACCCCCGGCTTCGTTAGGTTCACCGCCACCAAGCCGATGAACAACGCCAGCGTCGTGACGATCTCGAAGTAGATAATCGACTTCAGCGCGAGACGCCCCACGCGCTTCATGTCGTCGCCGTGACCCGCAATCCCGATCACCAGCGTCGCAAAAATCAGCGGCGCAATGATCGACTTGATCATGCGCAAGAAAATCTGCGAGAACGGCCGCAACGCCTGCGATCCGTCCGGCCAGATGTATCCGATCAACGTCCCGATCACCATGGATATCAGAATCCATTTGGTGAGCGAGATATTGCGCAGGCGTCGCCAGAGAGTCGGTGATGGTGTTGCTGCAGTGGCCATGTTATGCCAATGGGTCAAAGGTCAAAGGTCAAAGGTCAAAGCGTGCGAGCTTCGAGCCTCAGACCGCTTTGAGTGCTTCCACGAGCTTCGTCAACGACTTGCGCGCATCACCAAACAGCATGCGCGTATTCGGGCGGTAGAACAGCGCGTTGTCGATGCCCGCAAAGCCGGCGCTCATGCCGCGCTTCAGCACAACAACCTGCTGCGCTTTGTCCGCGTCGAGAATCGGCATCCCGTAAATGGGACTGGTAGGATCCTCACGCGCGGCTGGATTCACGACGTCATTGGCGCCGACAACGAGCGCGACATCCGTCGACGCAAAAGCATCGTTGATCTGCTCCATCTCCGCGAGCTGCTCGTAAGGCACGTTCGCCTCGGCGAGGAGCACGTTCATGTGGCCCGGCATGCGTCCAGCGACGGGGTGAATCGCGTACCGCACGTCCACGCCGCGCCGCGTCAGCTCACTCGTTAGGGCGTTCATGTCGTGCTGCGCCTGAGCCACCGCCAGCCCGTACCCCGGAATGACTATCACACGCCGCGCGTAGGCGAGGGCAATGGCGGTGTCTTCCACCGATGCCTCGCGCACGGTGAGATTGGCACCATTCGATTGGGCCGTGCCGAGGGCCGCCGCGGTCGGAGCGCCGAAGCCGCTGAAGAGCACGTTGCCTAACGAACGATTCATCGCCTTGCTCATCAGCAGCGTCAGCAGCGTACCCGACGCACCCACGAGCATGCCGGCGACGATCAACATCTCATTGTTCAACTCGAGACCAGTGATGGCCGTCGCGATACCGGTGAGCGAGTTGAGTACCGCGATGACGACGGGCATGTCGCCGCCGCCGATCGCCATCGTTGCCAGAGCACCCAACACAAGAGCCACGGCGAACAAACCCCACAGGGCCTCACTGCCGTAACGCCCGCTGATGATCA
>JBFMFA010000585.1:0-3085 GCA_040753195.1 Gemmatimonadota bacterium
CGGCGAGGCCCGGCGGACAACCATCATCGGCTGGTCCGGCATTCCGTGGCACGTGCCGCACGCGCGCCCCGCTGAATCGACTTTAGCGGCGTGCTCAGGATGAGAATACCGCAGCAGTCCCGCTCCTCGTGTAGGTCGGATCCACTGCACGACCTTGCTGTCGGTCCCGTTGTGACATGTGCTACACGAGGCCTCCGGTGGAAACGCCGTCGCCGTATTGCCGCTCGCGACTCCGGCGTGGCAGCTCTCGCACAGCGGGAACAGCTTGACGTGTTTCTCGTGCGGGAACGGAGCCGTCGCCTGCGCCGACGCGTCTGCGGACACGCCGAGCAGCAACACGATGGCGATGCACATCAGCCTCACGGCACGGCCCTCCGCGCCGGCACTGGCGCGCCTGGGTCGCGCCCCACCGTCCACTCCAGTCGTGCCGATAGGCGCCGCTGACTCCAATCCGTCGTGGGTGCCCGACTCGTTAGGCGATGTGAATACCACCCTGCATCGACGACCGCGCGGACTTCGCTGGCGAGACGCATCCCGCCTTCGAGACGCACCCCAAGGATGCGCCCTGTACCGACCTTGAACTCGTATATGTTTTCGAGGAGGCTGAGCGAACCTCCCACAAACGTGCGCTCCCTCGGCGTCCAGCGAGCACCGGCTGTCCCGTCGCTGCGCGACGCACCGAAGCCGATATCCACGTCGTAGTCGCCGTACACGAGCCACTCCGCGGCCGGTGTCCACTCCGCCCCGGCGCCGGCGCGCCACCCGTCAGTCCGCAATGGAATCGATTGCAACCCCGCGTTGGTTTCCTCGTAACTGCGCCAGCCGCCTCTGGCGTTCAGCGTTAGGTTCTCGCCGGGCGCGTGCCAACCGAGCGTGCCGCGCACTTCATCGAACGCGACTGGTGAGAACGCCCCCCAAATCGTCCAGGACTCGAAGAATGGCCGATGCCGACGCGCCGTGAGTGTGGCGTTGATCCGGTTCGGTAAAGCGCGCGCGGCGCGTAGACGCGCCTCGTTGACGGTCCCCGCGACGAGGTCATGAATGTAGCCGGCCTCCCACGAGACGCCTAACAAGCGCAACGTCGCGTCGCCCGCGATCCGCTCCGAGTACAAGCCAGCGCGGTTCGCCATGATGACGCGCTGATACGTCGCTCCGAACGCGGCCCGGCCGCCGAATCGCGTAGACCCGCGCACACCGATCAAGTAGCCACGCTCTTCCGGCGGCAGATCGTCGATGTCGCCGAGTATCGAACCGGTGTGCGTCTCGTTGAGGCCCGCCACCAAACTCACACCGCCAAAGCCCTCCACCTGCGCGTATCCGCGCCGGAACGTGACCGCCCCGCCGTCGTAGTTGTAGAGACCAAGCCCGTTGGCGGCCCACTGGCGGCCGAGCCGTATTCGCAGCTGATCGCGATCGAACTGCATGTACGCTTCGATCGCGTCGAACTCATCGCGGGCGCGTGGCCAAAGAAAATCCTCGTTACCTAACGCGCTGCGCGCGCGAACGTGCGCGTGGAGGCTGAGTCCTCGTCCAAAACCCCACGCGGCGGCACGAAGGTCCTGCGTGAGTGGGGTCGCCGCCACACGATCTCCCGAGCGGCGAAAGCGGCAGAACGCTTCACCATCGATGCAGCGAACCAGACGCCCGTCAGCCAGTGTGCGATAGGGGCCGGTGCCGCTCGCCTGGCCAATCGGCACGCTGTCTTCCACCATGGGACGCAGATCGACGCTTTGCACCGACGTCACGCCCTGTATACGCACCGACTGTGCGCCGGCGACAGGCCCGGCGAGGACCATGCCTAACGTGAGAACGACGGTCCGCGCGACCCTCACGGCCCACCACCCGTGGCGGGTCGCCACGTCGATAGATGACAGGGCGCGCACTCACGGCCCGGTTTGTGGTCGGTCTGTTCGATATGGCAGGAGAGGCAAACTTCGCGGGCGGGGGTGATTGCCGCGGTGGTCTCGCGGATATGACACCCCGAACCGCCACAACCGCTCAGGTGCAGCGCCCGTGTATGTGTGGCGCGTGCAGATGGATGACAGCTGCTACAGCTGCGCGTCGCGGCGTGATGCTCGGCGTGACACGAGGCGCACGTCTTCTCCACCCCGCGCTCCAGCGTGCTGCCATGGCAACTTGCGCAAGACACGCTCGCATGTTGTTCGTGCGCGAAATCCAGCGTGCGCGAGCGTGGCGCCGGCCAGACGCTCAGCGAGACATCTGTCGCCACCCGATGGGTGCCGGCAATCTCGGCGGTCTGATGACAGCTCTCGCACCTGTTGCCGATGTCCGTATTCGCATGGTGGCATGCCATGCACTGCCGCGCAGACGCTTTGACGGAGGCCCCGACATGACACGTCAGGCAACGCACGGAGCGGTGCCGCGCATGTTCGAAGCGCCCGGTATCGCGAGGCTGCGTTAGGGCGACTTCGCCGTTGGAGCTGCGCCTTTGTACCCTCCCGACAGGGTTCGGCGCGAGCGCCATTCCTGCCTGACGAGAATGCGTCGCTCCTTCCCACGACACCGGAATTACGTGGACTTCGCTGCGTTGGGCATGCGCGTACGGCGCCTCGGGTGATTCGGTATCGCCCGATGGGCGGCGAGGGACGCGGACCGCGGGGTCGCTGATCCCGGACCCGGCATGGCAACTCTCGCAATTGGTGCGGCCGACCTTCCACGTATGTGCGAGGTGACAGCCACCGCACGTCTCGAGTTTGTGGCCGCGCACGCTGCGATGTTCGATGCGCAGCGAATCCGTAATCGCATGGCACTGCGACGTGGCGCAGCTCTGGAACGCGCCAACCGTGCTGGTTTGTGTGTGCGGGTTGTGGCAGGAGCCGCAGACGCCGTTGTGCGGATCGTCTTCGGGTTTGAAGTTGCGCAGTTGCGCACGCATCTCGTGGCACTCGAAGCACTGCTGTTCGTTAGGTACGAGTGCCGCGCGCGCAGAGTCGGTCGGATTGGTGACCAGCGCTTCTGCGGTGAATACATGGCACGTCGAGCAGTGCAGCGACGTCTGGTCGCGCATCTTGCCGAGCTGGATGTCCAGGCGGTCGTGACATCCAGACTGCGCGCACGTCTCCGA
>JBFMFA010000586.1:0-3079 GCA_040753195.1 Gemmatimonadota bacterium
GATCGATCGCGCCGTTCCAGATACGACGGGCAGCATCGTACATCGGCTCGTCACGACGGATCAGCTCACCGCGAAAACTTCGCGTTAGGTCGGCGATGACGGAATCGTCGAGCACCACGTCCCGACGCCCTTCAGTCTCGAGCAACTTCCCCGTAGCCATACGGCACCTCCTTCGACATCCGGACGATTGCTGCGGCAGCGGGGGCGGGAAAGCACAAAAAATGGACTTGCGGCATGCGGCTGAGCGGCCTACCCTCGAATCACAATGAAGGGGTACGGCCAGTTCTGCCCAGTAGCGAAGGCCGCAGAGATTTTCGCCGAGCGATGGACGCCGCTTGTGCTGCGGGAGCTCGTGTGCGGCAGCCGGCGCTTCAGCGATCTGCATCGAGGCGTGCCCCTCATGTCACGCACTCTGCTCGCGCAGCGCCTGCGGCAGCTCGAGGATGCCGGTATCGTGCGGAGCGCGGCCAAGACGAGTGGGCGCGGTCAGGAGTATTTCCTAACGCCGGCGGGTGAGGAATTCCGGACCCTGATCGAAGGACTTGGTGCGTGGGGCCAGCGCTGGGCGCGCAGTCAGATGCACGCGGGTGATCTCGACCCAGGGCTTCTGATGTGGGATATCCACCGGCGGGTGAATGTGGAGCGTCTGCCGTCCCGCCGGGTCGTCGTGCTATTCGATTTCCGCGGCGTGCCGAAACATTGGCAAACCGCGCGGTGCTTTTGGCTGATCCTCGAGCGTTCGCAAGTCGATCTCTGCCTCAAGGACCCCGGCTACGCGGTTGACTTGGAAGTCGATGCAGATCTCGCCGCGCTGACCAAAGTCTGGATGGGAGACCTGCGTCTCAGTGACGTGATCCGCGGCGGCCTCGTTAGGCTCACGGGGGCCACTGCGTTGGTGCGTGCGTTTCCCGATTGGCTCGCTTTGAGCGAGTTCGCCAGCGTACAGCGACCGTCACGCCTGTGATCGATGGGTGCCGCAATCGCGCCAATAGTTAAGACGATGTACCGAACCGCCCCCCCCTCTGCGATATGCAACAAAAAGGTTGCGCATGCGTGCATCCCGGTGTATGATATGCAACAAGAAGGTTGCATATACTCCGACTCGATTTCCGGGAGAATTGACGTATGACTGCTCAGGCCGAAAACCAGACGACTGCGACCGACCGAATTGAAAAGCGCGTTCAACTGCGGGCGCCGCGCGCTCGGGTTTGGCGCGCGATCGCTGACTCGAAAGAGTTCGGCAAATGGTTCGGGGTGATTTTGGACGGTTCGTTTGTCGCGGGGCAAACGACGCGCGGACGGATCACGATCAAAGGGTACGAGCACGTGACGTTGGAGATGGAGGTCCAACAGGTCGAACCCGAGCGCTACTTCGCGTACCGCTGGCATCCATACGCCGTGGATGCAGCCGTTGACTATTCATCGGAACCAACGACGCTCGTGGAATTCCACCTTGCGGAAATTGCGACAGGAACCGAAGTCACCATTGTCGAATCCGGCTTCGACCGCATTCCACTTGATCGACGAAGCGAAGCCTTCCGCATGAACGATGCGGGGTGGAACGGCCAGGCAAAAAACCTCGAACGCTATGTCTCGTGATCGTGCAACCGCTCCAAAGCTCGCCGACGCTGCGCCAGTTTTCGCAGCGCTCGGCGATGCGACGCGGCTCAGTTTGTTGCGCCGGTTGTCGGTTGAAGGCCCTCTGTCGATTTCGCGATTAAGCGATGGAACTGGCGTTACTCGTCAGGCGATTACGCGGCATCTGCAGACATTGGGGGAGGCTGGTTTAGTGCGCGACGATCGACTCGGGCGCGAACGCGTGTTCGCGCTCGACGCCAAGCGCATCGAGAAGGCACGACAATATCTCGACCACGTTGCGGCCCAATGGGACGCGGCGGCTGCACGGTTGAAGGCGTTTGTGGAGGACGACGAGGAAAGATGATTCTCACAGCCCGTCGTGCGACTGCCTAACGCGATGGGTCAAACAAGCCCTTGGGCGTAATCCCTTTCAGGAAGGGCTCTATCAGTGCGTGGAGCAAGTCGGTCTGAGTGATCACCGCCGTGTGTGCCGTCGCCGGGAGGATGGCCAGGCGCGAGGCCGGTAGCGGCTTCCCCATGTCTCCCATGACACCGCCGCCAAGCAGCCGGAACAACGAGACCGAGTGTTCCAGAGTGGCGACGTCGGCGTCGCCGGCGATGATGAGCACCGGAATCTGGATCCCTTTCACTTGCTCGCCCCACGCCATCGGTTCTTTCTCGAGCGCGATGAGCTTTCGCGCAAGCTCGCGGAAGCCATTTGGATTCGCGGCCAGCTTTTTATAATCCTCGGCAAATGGCATCTGGGCTATCATGTCCACCGTCATCTGAGGGATCATCGCCGTGAATTCCGGGTGCCAGCCTTTGAGATCGTACGCCGCAGAAGCGGCGACGAGCTTTGTCACCTTCGCTGGATGACGGATGGCGAGTTGCAGCCCAACTTCGGCGCCCATCGAGTAGCCGAAGACGTCAGCCTTCGTTAGGCGCACCGCGTCAATAAAGGCAGCAACGTAATCGGCCAGGTTCTCGTACGTGATGGGCCTGTCGAGGTCCGTCGTGCGGCCGTGGCCCTGAAACTCAAGCGCGTAGACCTTGTAGGTCTCAGCGAGCTTCGGGATAATGGCGCCCATGGACGGGATGTTCATGTACGCGCCGTGCAGCACGACGAGCGGATCGCCGGCGCCCGAGACCTCGTAGTACATCTGCATGCCGCGCAAACTTACGCGCTGACCGGCGGGTTGCTGTGCATCGGCCAGCAAAGCACTGACGAGCAGCGACGGTGCAGCGATGATGGCGGTGCGGACCATTGTATCTCTCCTTGAAAGCCTGCGACTTCCCGTGTGAATGCGATAACGATGCCGTCCACACACCCTTTGACCGCGCGAGCGCCGAGAACTCATCGGGCACTGGCGATTTGAGCAACTTCTTGCTAGCCAAGCTCGCTGTCGTTGTTGAGGATTCGATCATGCATTTCAGATCGAATCGGCGCCTGGCGCCCGTTTGCTTGCTGGCGACGATCGTGGTCACAGGCGCTTGCCGCACA
>JBFMFA010000587.1:0-3077 GCA_040753195.1 Gemmatimonadota bacterium
CGATACGGCCGCGCGGTGCGACCGCCACGACAGCGCTGGCCACATTCCGCAGCACCGCTTCGGTGCGATGTTGTGCTTCCTCCAGCGCACGCTCGCTGGTTGCGAGGTCGTGCGCCATGCGACGGAAGGCCTGGAAGACCGGCTGAAACTCGGTCGGCGGCGGACGTTTCCCTTCCAGCTCGGGCTCGCGCACGCCGCTCGCAATCGCCAGCGCCGCACCGCGCAGCTTGCCGATGGGTTGCTGGAACTGCCGCGCGGCCAGCCAGCTCAGGAACAGCGCGGCGAGGGCGCCTAACGCCGTCGCCACGAGCACGAGCACGGTCAGGTCGCGCCGCTGCCGATCGAGGTCCAGTTCGCCGCCGCGTGCCGCTGTCGCGAGCACCGTGCGTCGCGTGGCGCCGTCAAAGGCGCGATCGTCCAGCGCGCGGAAGCCGAAGAGCGTGCGCGTCTGCCCCACCAAATATGGCTGGCTCGCCGTCTCCTCGTCGCCGAACATGAGACTCTGCGCGATCGTGGGGTCGAGATAGCGCCCGATCGGCGCGAGATCGCGGTACAGCTCATCGCTCACCGCGGTGAGCGCGCCATCGCGATACGAGAAGAGGGGAATCTGGGAGGATGGCTCGCCTTCGGCGGGACGCGGTTCCCCGCGCGTCGCCGCGACACGCAATGCCTCACGCACGACGAACCCGCGCGTGTTTTCGTGATCGCGTTGCAGACGCCGATACGACCAGATCGCGAAGACGACGGCCGGCACGACGAAAAAGCCGAACAGCACAAGCGTTAGGCGCGCCTGGTAGCTCTGCGACCAGTTCCGCAAACGCCGCGTCAACCAGCGTCCGAGGGCGCCATCGGCAGCAAGGTTGGCGGCCGCCAGGAGCGCAAAGAGCGCCATATTCAGGAGCACGATCAGCACACCGCGCGCCAGCAGGGCGTCGGTCGCACGCAGCTCGACTTCGACGTGCGCGCGGATGCGCACATTGGCCGTGTCCCGCACCCAGTCGCCGTGCAGTTCAGATCCGCGCCGTTGCCAGAGGGGGCGCGGGAGCACGGGCATCTCCGGCGGCGCACTGCTGACGCGCAACGTGTAGGGCGGGTCCCGCATCGGCGGCGGGGCGAGGCCGATGAGCGCGGAATACGGATCGTCCGTCACGCGGCGCGTGCGCGGCGACACGGTGACGGTCGCGGTGTTGCCTAACGAATCCGGTAGCGCCAACAACCAATGCGCGCCACCCTCGCTGAGCACCGGTTCGAGGATACTCTGTCTCGTGGCGCGCGCCGTCGCCACCGCCGTACGCTCACGCGCGGGAACGCGTTCGAATTCAGCGGTCATCAACGCTTGCGACGGACGCATCGAGTCCGCCGGCCAGAACGCGATTTCGATCGGATACCCGGCAGCCGACAGATCCGACTCCATGTAGCGCCGCAACAGCTGCGCGCGCGTGCGCGGCAGCGCGTCCGCGCGCCACTCGACCGCCAGGCGTTCCAGCAACAGCGCCGATGCCGGATCCGGGGTGGTGAGGAGGCGCACGTCGCGCGTCGCCTGAGCCACGTGGTGCCTAACGGTTGCCCCCCACACCAGAGTCGTGGCGCCGCAGGCAGCGACAAACGCCGCGGCATAGGCCGCGGCGCCCGTGCGTTCGCTGATGACGAGCGCTCCGATCGCCGCGATCCACAAGATCGCGTACCACTGAGGCCACCCCGCCGGCGCGCGCCACAACGCCGGCGCGAGAGCGGCAGCAACGCCGGCGGCGAATGCGCCGATCCACGGCGATATCCCGCGACGCGCACCTAACGCCGTGCGGCCCGCCGAGGTGCCGATTAACAGAATCGCGGCACCGGCCAGAAAGAGCGCGGTCTCCCACGCCAGCCACAGTGCCGTCCCTTCTCCACTCTGCGGCGGCGTGATGCCATTGGAGAGACGGCGCAACAGATACGGCGCGATCGCCGCCACGAGCGCCGTGATCGCCACCGCCACCCAACGCCGTTTGGCACGGAAGCGGGCGCGCAACAACGGAAACAATACGAGCAGCACGAGCGCGCTGGAGATCGCGAGTGCCGCGACGCTCGCCGCGAAGGGACCGCCGCCTGCGACGAAGAAAGCGTGTTCAGTGGAAACGTGGCGACCACGGCAAGTCCGAGAGCGACCGCAAAAACACGCCGGGTTAAGCTCGAGGGTTGCCGCCACGCCAGCGCCAGGAGGAGGACGATTCCGATACCCAGCAATCCCGCGATGCGCGCCCGCGCGCGCTCCAACCGGCGCTGTCGAAACTCCTCAGCCGCCAACACAACCGCGCGCACTGCGACCAGAGGCCGGCCGTCGACGTCGACCGTATGCCAGGTGGAATCCACGGCGACCGGCACGTACTCCAACCGAGCCAGCGCCTCGCGCGACTGCAGCAGCTCGTCCGTCGGACGCGCCAGCGCGTCGGCAGGACGTTCGGCATGCAAGAGTTGCAGCGCGACCGCGCGCCGATTCCCGCTGTCGGCCGTGGCGTAGAGCGCGACATAGAACGGCGAAAAAGCGACGCCGAGTGGCTCCCGGAGCGAATCGGTCTGAACCCGGATCGATCCAGCCCATGCCCAGGGCTGATCGGCGCGATACGTGACGATGCCCCGTTCAGGGTGATCCGGCCGGTCCACATCGCCTAACAAGAGATCAAGATCACGAAACGAACGCACGTTCGCGTTAGGCGTGCGCAGCGCATTGGTGGCCGCGGCGCGCGCCCAGTTCGCGGCCGCCGTTACTGCCTCGTCGAGCTCGCGTCCCGGCGCCGAGCGCAAGCGCTCTTCGATCGCGGGCCAGTCCTCATCCAGCCGATTCGTCGTGACCGCGATCGCGGCCACGAAAACGAGTACGCTGCCGAGCAGTAGCCCCAACAGGCCAGCGATCCCCTTCCGTCTGGCGGCCAGGATCAACAGCGCCAAAGCAGCCGTGACGAGGGCAAAAAGGGCCGTTTTGGCGCCGGTTCCGGAACCTCCTCGACCGGCCCAAAACGCCGCGGCTATGAGCCCCGTGCCTCCAAGCAGAGGCCACAGAATGACCTCCGACAGCACGGCTCGCCAGGACTTTCCGTTAC
>JBFMFA010000588.1:0-3075 GCA_040753195.1 Gemmatimonadota bacterium
CGCCCGCGGGCGGCTGGTGAAACTCAACGCATTGGTCGATGAAGCGCGCGACGAGCATTCGCAAGCGATCAGCGACGCCGCGGAAGCGGTGCAGCAAATGGCGATGCTCTGGGACCGTGACCATGCCGCTTGAGATCGGCGACGTCCTCGCACACCTCAGAGGTGTGCGAAAGAGCGGCGATCAGTGGAGCGCGCGCTGCCCACTGCATGACGACAACCGGGCAAGCTTGAGCGTCGGCGTCGGCATTGACGGCAAGATCCTGCTGCATTGCCACGCAAACAAGGGATGTTCACCGGACAGGTTGTTGGCGTGGATGACGGACCTAACGCCGAAGCAGGCGCGGCTTAGCCGCCGGATCGTAGAGAAGTACGATTACTACCCAAACGAGGGGCCACGGTATCGGAAAATCCGTTATGACCCGAAGGGATTCAGCTGGGAAAGTGAAGATGGGTACGGCGGCTGGAAACCAGGTCTTTAGGGCGTTATGCAGCGCGTGCCATATCGCTGGGATGACGTTCGCGCGATGACGGCAGCCGGTTCGACTGCCGTGTTCTACGCGGAGGGCGAAAAGGGCGCCAACGCACTCCATGCCATTGGCGCTGCAGCAACCACGTTTGGCACCGGCGCCGCCGGCTCACCGCCACCTAACGCCGCTGAGTTCTTTACGGGTGTCGCCGGCATCGTGATCCTACCAGACAACGACGACGCGGGCCGTGATCATGCGGCGCGTGTTGCCGCGCTGTTTCATGCGGGCGGTCTCGCGGTGAAGATCCTGGAGCTGCCCGGTCTACCGAAAGGCGGTGATGCGTACGATTGGCTCGCCAGCGGCGGCAATTCGTCAGCGCTTCGCGACCTCGTGAAAGCGGCGCCTCGGTACACGAAACCCGCGCACGGCGACGCCAGTAGTCACGTTTCGCAAGCACTGCCTGTTGCTTCGGCTGACACCCCACCACGTCACTCGCCACCGATCATTCCTCCACCCCGACAATCTGTTGCTGCAGCTGATGCGGACTCCGCGCTGGACCCATGGCCGGAGCCGGTCGCCGCGGAGCCGCTGCTCGAGTCGCTTGCGCGAAAGCTCCAGGAGTACGTCGTGTTAGGTACTCATCAGCTGTGGGCGATTGTGCTCTGGATCGTTCACACCTGGTGCCTGGAGGCCGCGGACGTGACGCCGTACTTGTGGGTACACAGCGCCACGCGCGAGTGCGGCAAAACGACGTTACTCGACCTGCTCGCGCAGTTGGCGTTTCGCGCCGAGCGAGCCGACGGCATCACAGCAGCCGCGCTCTACCGACGCATCGATCGTCTCGCTCCCACGATGTTGCTCGACGAGCTCGACGTGCAGCTCAAAATGGAATCCGGCGAGGCGCTGCGCGGCGTGCTGAATTCTGGCTACACGCGCAGCGGGAGCTATGTGGTCTGCGTCGCTCGCGGAAAGGTTTACGAAGAGCAGAAGTTCAAGACGTTCTGTCCGAAAGTGCTGGCCGGCATCGGGCGACTCTGGGACACCGTGGTGTCGCGGTCCATTCCGATCCGCCTGGAGCGTGCCACGAACGTCCAGAAAGCGGCCCTCAGGCGCATGCGGCTCGATCGCATCGCCGCGGAGTGCGAACCGCTGCGCCGACAAATGATGCGGTGGGCGGTGGACCATGTGACAGCACTTCGTGACAGTGACCCTTTTGTGCCGTCACAGCTGGGGTCTCGTCAGGCGGACGTATGGCGCCCACTGCTTGGGATCGCCGACGCTGCGGGCGAACCGTTTCCGAAAATCGCGCAGGCGGCGTCGTTAGGTCTGCAGGGTCTATCCGGCGAGGACGGAGATTGGGGGATTCTCTTGCTCGAAGATCTGCGGTCGCTGGCCTACTCCTCCAGTACATCCGTTACACCGTCACAAAACGGCAAGCACAAGAGTGGACTCGCTACACGAGCGATTCTTGAGCATCTCCACAACCTCGATGAACGGCCGTGGCCTGAGTACAGCCGCGGTCGGCCAATCAAGGAACGCGGTCTCGCGAGCCTGCTTGGACGCTTCAGCATGAAGTCGCAAACCATTCGGCTTGGCGCGGATGTAACGGCGAAGGGCTATCCCCTCGACGGGCTCATGAGTGCCTTTGAGCGCTATCTCCCACCACGAGAATGTGACGTTGTGACGGCCGGTCAGGAGGTATTGGGGAACGCCTCCACAAACGGTCATCACGCATGACCGGAAACGGCCGATCGTCACTTGAAACCATGCTCGACCAGTTGCGCGCACAGCTCGCGCCGGTATTCCGCGAAGTCGTCGAGCGGCGCCGGCAACGGCTCACGTGCCGAGGCATCGGCCCGCGTGAGGATCCGCTCAACCTGCTCACGACCGCGGCGCGGCTCTATCGCTGGCGGCACCGTCGCGAACGTTCCAGCCCAGCAACCTGATATGAGCACTCCAACCAACATGCCCACATCGCACGACCCATCGGACCACCAAGTCAAAGTGCGCCGCGGCCTACTATGAACGCCGCCACATCTTGGAGCAGATCGCGAACGACCCGAAGGCACGACACGCGGATCGACAAAGCGCACGGGCAGTGCTCAAGAAATACGGCGATCGACCTGCACCGAAGGAGCTGCCGTAGTTATGGGTGGGCCTGGCTCGACACGCTGGGGGCGCCGGCGCGGGCCACCGCGGCCGCTGATCGACGACGCGTTGCGCCTCACCAGCCGTCAGGCGGTGCGGTCGCTGCGAGCGGGATACCGCACCGCGTTAGGTGAGATTCGCTGGGAGACGCGGCGGTTGTGGACGGGCTCAGGGCGCATCGTGCGCAAAGGCACGCTGGTCCCATTTACCGGGCTGCGCACGCGGCGCGACGAATACCGCGTGTTTCTCGCAGCCAGTGACCAACCGCGCGGCCGCGGCCAGCGATTCTGGCTCGCGTGCATGGGCTGTGGCAGGGTTCGCAAAGCGCTGTATCTCTGGGGCGCTCGCGCCTTGCGCTGTCGCGTTTGCCTGGGGCTGTCGTATCCAATCGAGCGCCTAACGCCTCGCAAGCGGGCAGCGTACCGGAGAGCCAAAATCGGGCGCCAAATCGCGTACTACT
>JBFMFA010000589.1:0-3073 GCA_040753195.1 Gemmatimonadota bacterium
GGGATGGAGTTCGCGGAGGTGCGTGAATACCAGCCCGGCGACGAGGTACGCTCGATTGACTGGAACGTGTCCGCGCGCACCGGGCGCACGTTCGTCAAGCGGTACGTCGAGGAACGCGAGCTGACTGTCATGCTCGTCGTCGACTGTTCCGGATCCGGTTACTTCGGGACGTCGCGTCGTTTCAAGCAGGAGTTGGCGGCCGAAGTTGGGGCGTTGCTCACGATGTCGGCGGTTCGCAACAACGACCGCGTCGGTGTTTTGCTTTTTAGCGATCGCGTGGAGCATGTCGTGCCGCCACGCAAAGGGCGCCGCCACGGTTTGCGCGTCATTCGCGACATCCTCGTCCATGAGCCGGTGGGACGCGGCACCGACATCCGCGGTGCGCTGGAGTATCTGCGGGGAATGCTGACATCGCGCCACGCGATTGTCTTCCTGCTCTCCGACCTTCTTGAAGAAGGGCTGGAGCGACCGCTGAAGCTGACCTCCCAGCGGCACGACCTCGTCGTCGGGACGATCGAGGATCCGCGCGAGCATGAGATGCCTAACGTGGGCCTCGCACGGTTTGTGGATCCGGAGACCGGTGCCGCCATCGAGCTGGACACCGGTGACGCACGCGTGCGCGCGACGTTCCACGAGGCGGCCAGCGCGCAGCGTCTAGCGCGCCGCAAGTTGCTGCGGCGTTTGGCCATCGACGAAATTCCGCTGCACACTGATTCCTCATACGTCGAGGCGTTGCTGCGCTTCTTCAGCACCCGTGAACGCCGCCGCGGCCGGAGACGCTATCGATGATCGCGTCCTTCGTCGTTGCGGCGCTCCTCCTCGCGCAAGGCACTCAACAGCCCATCCGCGTCGAGCGCGCCATCGTGGTGCAGCCGGAGACCGTCACGGTCGGGGATCCGTTCCGCGTGTTGGTGCGCGTACGCGCACCACGTGGTGTCGAGATCGGGTTCCCCGATGGTCCCGATTCCTCGGAGTTCGTGGAAGCCGTCGATCCTGTACAGATCATCACGACCAACGACACGACGGCCACGGACCAGACGGCGACGTACGTGCTCAGCGCGTGGGACGTCGGTCGAGTTTCGTTCCAGCTCGGCGTCGTTCGCTTGGTCAGCGGCCGAAACGTTCAGGAAACCGCGTTAGGCACCGCCTCGGTATTTGTGCGAAGCGTGCTTCCGGCCGACACGACATTGCACATACCCAAACCCGCGCGTGGCATCGTTGAGTTGCCGACGCCATGGTGGTGGTGGCTGCTGATCGCCGCGGCAGTTGTGGCGATTATTGCGCTCGTGTGGTGGTGGTTACGGCGGCGCCGCCGCTTACGGCTCATAGCGCCGGTCGATCCATACGAAGAGGCGATCGCGGCTTTCGAGCGCGTCGAAGCGCTCGGCCTCGTGAGCGCCGGCGAGCGGGGCCGCTATGTTGCGCTGATGGTCGAAGTGCTGCGCGAGTACCTGATGCGGATCGACAGCCGGGCGGACCTTGCCTTCACGACATCAGAGCTGCTTGCCGCCATCACCGACGTGGCGGCGTTCCCATCGAACCGGCTCGCGGGGCTGCTGGTCGAGGCAGACCTCATCAAGTTCGCGAAGCGCCCAATCGTGGCTGCGCAGGCGACGCAACTGGGTAGTGAGGCACGCGCCATCGTCGAGATGATTCACACGACGCCGGCGCCAGCACCGGCAGTGACACAGGCGGCGGCATGAGCTTCGATTGGCTCTGGTTTCTGCCTGTCGCGGTCTTGTTAGGCGTTGCTGCCGTCGCGGGACTCGTGCTCGAGATCCGCCGCCGGCGCCGCGGGCTGCTCACGTTCGCCGAGGCGCCGCTTCTCGAGCGGCTAGTGCCGAGTGGAGCATTCAACGCCGGATATGGACGGTCGTTACGGTTAGGCGGTGCGGTGGCGCTCGCGGCCGTCGCTCTGGCCGGTCCACGCTGGGGCATGGAGCAGCGCGCCGTGCGCGGAGAAGGCGTCGACGTGGTCTTGGCGCTCGACGCGTCGCTTTCCATGCTCGCGCAGGACGTGCGACCGAGTCGCCTGGAACAGCTGAAGCAGGAGGTGCGCCGTCTCTTCGCGTTGTCTCCGGCAGATCGTTTCGCCATGCTGGCGTGGGCCGGCCGCAGTTATATCCTCACACCGATGACACGTGACGACGGGGCGCTCGAGCTGTTCCTTGACAATCTCGACCCGTCGATCGTCGGTCTTCCAGGTACGATGCTCTCGCGCACGATCAGCCAGGCGACCGACCTGCTTATGGCGAGCGGCTCACCGGCCGATAAGGCCATCGTGCTCATGAGCGACGGCGAGGACTGGGATGCCCCCGAGGACGTCATCACGGCGGCGAAGCGCGCGGCCAGCAACGGGATTACGATTGTGAGCGTCGGCTTCGGCACTGAGGAGGGAACGACAATCCCGATCCGCGACGGTGACCGCATAACGACGAAGCGTGATGCCGAGGGGAATATCGTCATCACGCGGCACCGTCCCGACCTGATGCTGGCGCTGGCCCGCGAGACCGGTGGAACGTTCATCGAGGCGGACGCGAGCGACAAGGCATCGCGCGTTAGGCAGGCGCTGTCGGGACTGCGCACCGCGGAGCGAACGATCCAGAGCGGCCGCGCGCACACACCGCGCTTCCAATGGCTGCTGATTCCCGCGCTTCTGCTACTGGTTGCCGATACCTGGCTGCGCGAACGGCGCCGGGCGCCGATTCGTCTTGCCTCCCGGGCGCTAGCCGGCGCCGCCCTGCTTTTCCTGGCGGTCGGTTGTCGCCTTCCGTCGCGCTATGCCGCCGACGCCGCCAAGGCGTACGAAGCCGGCGACTATGCCAGAGCCGCCGCGCTGTATCGTTATGCACTGGAGCGGGCGCCGGCATCCGCGACACTCGCGTACGACTACGGCACCGCGCTGGTGACGGTGGACTCGCTCACCGCCGCGGCGGAGCCGCTGGAGCGCAGCATCCGCGCGCGCGATGAGGAACTGCGGTTTCGCTCGTTGTTCAACCTCGGGCTCGTTCACCTCAAGCGCGGGCTCGCCGGCGCCCCGGGCGCCGACAGCACTCGTCAGGCACTGAAGGCG
>JBFMFA010000590.1:0-3063 GCA_040753195.1 Gemmatimonadota bacterium
CGCCGAACATCACTTTGCACTGGCGCGCGCGTTAGGCAGAGCCGCGCTGTCCGTCGGCGTGCGCGACCGGGTCAGGTACGCCAAAGAAATCCGCGCCGCGGCCATGCGCGCCCTGGAGCTGGAACCCCATCACCCAGGCGCCCTGCACGTCATGGGCGTCTGGAACGCCGAGGTGATGCGCCTCAACGGCGTCCAGCGTTTCTTTGCCAAAAACGTACTGGGTGGAGGCATCCTCGGTACGGCGAATTGGAAGGATGCCGTGGCCTATATGGAAAAGGCCGTCGAGGTCGATCCGGTCCGGCTCACGCATCGGCTGGACTTGGCGAAGATCTACATCGACGTGAAGGACCACGAAAAAGCGCGCCTGCAGTTGCAGCATATCGAGGCCGCCACGCAGCAGACCGACATCAACGATCCGGTCTATAAACGGGAAGCCAAGGAGCTTCTCGCAAAATTGAAGTAGCGCGACGACAGCAGGCGTCACATAATGTGATATCGATCACAACGCGGCGGTCGTGACTGGCATGAGTTTAGAAATCATGGGGAGTATGCCGGATCGACCACCCACCGTTCTCATCGTTGAGGACAACGAGGACAATCGCATCGTCTACTCGACGATGCTGCGGCACTTCGGCTTCGCCGTTGACGAGGCCGAAAATGGCGCCGAGGGGATCCATAAGGCGCGTACGACGCTCCCGGATGTCATCCTCATGGACATCGCGATCCCGCTGGTTGATGGCTGGGAGGCGGTGCAGCGGCTCAAGAAGGACCCCTCGACGGCTCACATCCCCATCGTGGCCCTGACGGCCCACGCCATGCCCGCCGATCGTGAGCGAGCAATCCAGGTCGGGTGTGACGGCTACCTCGCCAAGCCCTGTGAGCCGCGTGTCGTGGTTGACGAAGTAAAGCGGATCCTCGCGACAAAGACGACTTAGGCCGGTCCAGGCGCGTTGCCAGTGCGCCGCTCACGCCGTCCTATCGGATGCGGGGATACCCTCTCCGCACCGCCCGGCGCACTGAGCCGCGCCCTCGGGCAGTCTCCAAATGCCGCCGGCCCCCATGGATAACCTGTCTCATTCTCTCATCGACGCTGAACCTGTCCGCGCACACAACATGGTAGAGGTCGCACAGCTGCGCGCTGAGGTCGCGAACCTAACGCGTGAGCGCGATCAGCTGCTCGCGGTTGTCGACATTCTGAAGGAAATCTCCTCCACGCTGCATTTCTCCGAGATCATGCAGCGCATCGCGCGCAAGCTCGGCGACATGTTCGGATTGGATCGGTCGTCGATCTTTCTCGCCGGCGATGGCGGAGCGCAGGTGCGCCTCGTAGCGACCTACGAAGACCCGTCGCTGCGCAATCTGGTTGTCGACCTGGACCGTTATCCGGAGCTACGTCAGGCATTCGACTCCGGCGAGCCGGTGTTCATTCCGGATGCGATGAACGATCCGATGCTTTCGCAGGTGCGTGAGACGCTGGATCTTCGCAATGTGCGGTCGATCGTGGTGGTGCCGATCCGGTGGAGAACGAGTGTTATCGGGGCGATTTTCCTGCGTACGGAGCGCGGCGCGGTCCCCTTCTCCGAGAGCGACGTTCAGTTCTGCCAGGTGATTGCATCGCTGACCGCCACGGCGTTGCGCAACGCACACCGGTACGAATCGCTGCAGCGGGAGAATGGCGAGCGCATCGAGCGCGAACGTCGCGCGGAACTCGAGCGCATCGCGATGCTGGCCTTCATGCGCCGGTTATTTGACCGATATGCCACGAGCGACGACCACGTGTGGGCGGAGACGCTGCTGCCGCGGGAATCCGACGAGGAACTGGATCGGCTGGTGTCGGTGGCGATGAAGGTGGTGCAGGAAGAAGCAGGCGGATAACTCGGGTCACGGGTCACGGGTCACGGGTCACGGGTCACGGGTCACGGGTCACGGGTCACGGGTCAGACCTAACGAGCACCGCACGCCACGCAACATAAGGGCGTTCTAAGTCGAGCGCGTCAGCGGCGTTAGGCGACGCAACAGCACGGTGAGCATGCGACGGACCGAACTGAGAAGTTTGTCGCTCGCTGCGACATCTTCGGCTCGCAGTTAACCCAGTCGCTGCGTCGCAACTAAGTACGTATCCAGCTCATACGCGGAACCACGCGCAATTCCGATGAAGCGGGCGTAGTCACGAGCCTGTGTACGTCCCTTTCCTTCAGCGATATTTGCCGCGATCGACACCGCGGCTGAACGCATTTGTTGCGTCAAACTGAACCGCTCGTGCGCGGGAAGTTTTCGCGTGAGGCGAAACACTTCGGCCGTGAGGTCGATCGCAATTCCCCAGACCTCAAGCTGACGATGATCTCTCAGCAGTTCGGAACCCTTCTGAGTCTGTTTCATAGACTCAATCTGTGGCGATCTATCGATTTCGTTTCATCCTGTCGTTGCCACGTGTATCGTTTCGCTGCGCATCGTCTGATATGCTTGCCGTGACCCTCGACCCGTGACCCGTGACCGCTTCCGTAGCTGACCGAGCGACAGAAATTCGCGCGATCTTGGAAAAGGCATCCTACGACTACTTCGTCCTCGACCGCCCGACGATATCGGACGCTGAGTACGACAAGCTTTTTCATGAGTTGAAGGCACTGGAGGAAGCGCATCCGGAGCTGAGAACGCCGGACTCGCCCACGCAGCGCATAGGTTCCGCGCCAGTCACCGCGCTGCCGAAATACACACACGCCGTGCCGATGCTTTCGCTGGCCAACGCGTTCACTGACGAACAGTTGCAGGAATGGGAAGACAGGCTCGTGCGCATCGCAGGGGACGAAATCCGCGCGGCCGGCTACTCCGCCGAGCTCAAAATAGACGGCGCTGCCGTAAGCCTAACGTTCGAAGACGGCGTGCTCGTGAGAGGGGCGACGCGGGGAAGCGGCGCCGTCGGTGAAGACGTGACGCCAAATATCCGCACGGTGCGTGATGTCCCACTGCGGCTGCGGGGCAACCGCATCCCCAAGCTGATCGAAGTCCGCGGCGAGATCTACTATCCGTTCGATCTCTTCGAGAAGATGAACGAGGAACGCGTGC
>JBFMFA010000591.1:0-3062 GCA_040753195.1 Gemmatimonadota bacterium
GCCTCCACGAGTGCGTACAGGCTATCAGGGTTCACGGGCGAGATCGCGATGCCGATGCGGCCCAGCTCCTCGTTAGGCAGGCCCGTGTTGACCTTCGTCCACGTCTTCCCGCCATCCGTGGAGCGGTGGATCGCGCTCTCGGGTCCACCGTTGATCAGCGTGAAGAAGTGCCGACGGCGTTGATACGCGGTGGCGACAATCACGTCGGGATTGCGCGGGTCGATCACGACGTCGCTCACGCCGGTATTGTCGGAGATCTTGAGGACCTGCTCCCACGTTTTGCCGCCGTCGCTCGTTTTGTAGAGACCGCGATCACCGCCGGATGACCACAGCGGCCCCTGCGCCGCGACGTACACGATATCACTGTTCGTTGGGTGGACGACGATGCGGCCGATGTGCTCAGAATTTTTCAGCCCGACGTTCTTCCACGAGCGACCGCCGTCTTCCGACTTGTACACCCCATCCCCGTAGGCCACGGACCGCTGCGAATTGCGCTCACCGGTTCCGACCCACACCACGTTAGGGTTTTTCGGATCGAGGGTAACCCAGCCGATCGAGTAGGACCCTTCGCGGTCCATTAACGGCGTCCACGTCGCACCTCCGTTCACCGTCTTCCACAGACCGCCTGACGCGGTGCCAACGTAGATGACGCCGAAATTATCTGGGTGGACGGCGAGCGACATCACGCGGCCTGACGTGACCGCAGGCCCGATCGCTCGTGCCCGAATGCCGCTGAATGTCTCGGTCATGAATTCGGCACGACGCGTGGTGTCAGCGGCACCGCCCTGTGCGCGCCCGCGCTGCTGTGCTTCGCTCGGCGCGGTGACTAAAATCAAGGCCGCAACGGCGTAGACGGCGCGTCGTGCGGAGTGCAGTAAACGGACGTGTAGCATGACGGTCCTCTCGGGGTGGAAGCGCGCCAAAAGTCGCGCCTGCGCTGCGCGCGCAACAGGGGCGCCAGCACCTCCCCGACACGGCGTCGGGTCTCCGGCGACAGTCAGGGCTGAGACGTCCAGCAATACTGTGGCAACGCGCGTTGTCTGCCTGGTTGGTGAACCGTCAATCCCCTGAGTCATGCACATACTTCGAGCAGCAACACTTGTCGGCCTCCTCCTCATGCCAACGGTCGCGCACGCGAACGGCCTCAAGATCCCGGCGTTTGCGCGCAAATACGGCTTGAGCTGCTCGGTATGCCATGCTCCGGTTCCGCGCCTAACGCCGGCAGGCGAAGCGTTTGCCGGCAACGGCTTCGAGTTCCAGGTCGGCGAAGAGCCGCGCGATACGGTGGCGACTGGCGATCCGCTTTTGCGCCTTCAGCGCACACTCCCACTCGCCATTCGTTTTGACGCGTATGCGCAACTGCTCTCGAATCAAAGAGCTGGCCAGGTATCGAACGACCTGCAGACACCGTGGGTGATGAAACTGCTCAGCGGCGGACAGGTCGCCGATAAGGTGAGTTACTACCTGTACTTCCTGCTCACGGAGCGTGGCGAAGTGGCCGGGTTGGAAGACGCATACCTGCAGTTCACCGACGTTGCCGGAAGTGGCGTGAGCATCATCGCCGGGCAATTCCAGGTTTCCGATCCGCTCTTCAAACGTGAGCTGCGTCTGCCTTACGAGGACTATCAGGCGTATCGCGTGCGTGTGGGTCAGGCCGCCGCGGATCTCACGTACGACCGCGGCGTGATGGCGCTCTTTTCGCCGTGGGAAGGCGCCGACGTGGCGGTGGAACTGCTGAGCGGTCGCGGGTTAAATCAAGCGAATGCGAACCGCCAATACGATGGCGACAACGGCAAGAGCGGCATGCTGCGCCTTTCTCAGGAGTTTGGACCGCTGCGCGTCGGTGGGTTTGGATACGCCGGCATGGAACGCAACAATGGCGTGCGCAATCGCATCAACATGTACGGCCCGGACGCCACGCTGGCGTTAGGCAGCGTCGGTGAGCTGAACGTGCAGTACTATCAGCGCAAAGACCGCGATCCGTTCTTCGGCAGCTGCTCACTTGCCGATCCGTGCCCAGGTGGGGCCACGCGTTCCTTCGAAACCACGGTCGATGCCGCATTCGCCGAAGCGATTTTCTGGCCGCAAGGGCCGGGAGGGAGAGTGTTCGTCAACGCGCTCGCCAACTGGATCGATGCCGACGCGCCCGTCGTGTCTCTCCGGTTAGGCGAGCAAAACACAGCACCGGGATTCGTCTCCAAATACCGCACCGGCAGCCTCGGCTTGCACTATCTACTTCGTCGCAATGTGCGACTAATGGCCGAGGGAGGCTGGGACTTCGAACGTGACCAAGGGCGCCTGATCGCGGGCACAATGGTGGCCTTCTAATGAGGTCGGATCTTGCAGGACGACATCTAAAGGTTGCAGCCGTCATCTTTTTCGCGCTGGCGCCTATACGGCTCGCGGCGCAGGACATAACGCCACAACAAATCGCCCTTGGCGACAGCATCTTCAAAGGAAAGGTCGGTGGCGGCACCTGCATCGCGTGCCATCAGGCGAGCGCGAAGGGGATCCCGGGCCTTGCCCCGGATCTCACCGACAAGACGTGGCTGCACAGCGACGGGAGTCTCGCCGCCATCGTCGCGACGATCGAAAAAGGAGTGCCGAAGCCGAAGGCGGCGGCGGCGCCAATGCTGCCCAAAGGTGGCACGAACCTAACAAGCGATCAGGTGAAAGCGGTCGCGGCCTACGTCTATTCGCTATCGCACAAGCAGTAAGCGCCGCGACCGTCGGCTATGAAATGAGGCTGCCGACGAAGACCACGAAGAGGATAACGGCGGTAAATGCGGCCGCGGCTCCGCCGACGACCATGGCCACACCGCGCAAAACCCGAAACACCACTCCGCGGGCGCCTAACGCAGCACGCTCGCGATCCGCGATCCCCCACGCGCCGAACGCGGCGATCGCCAACAGAACGGGCGTCAACCACCACACCTGACGCAAGAGCAGCGCGATCACCACCACCCCGGCGATACCAACTACCGCACACACCACCAGCACCGTATCGCTCGCGCGACGCGCCAGCGTGGCGACGACCTCGGCGAGGGTGCGCGTGTCAGGCG
>JBFMFA010000592.1:0-3062 GCA_040753195.1 Gemmatimonadota bacterium
GACATTGCCTTTTACGTGGATCCCAAAAACAGTGCCGCCAACCTGCTCTACAGCGCAATGGGGTGTAAGTTCGAGAAGATTGTGCACGCCGGCATCGTGCGCCATCGCTTCATCTATTCGGTTGGTCCTCGCGCGGCCACATAAGCCGCCCTACCCAGCTCGCCATTGCCTAACGAACCAGAGCAACGGGTTGCGCTGGTAACAGGAACGCGCTCGGGTGTTGGCCAGCATCTGGCGCAGCATCTGCTGGAGCGCGGATACACCGTCATCGGCTGCAGTCGCACGACCCCTGAGTGGACGCCGGCGTCGGATCGCTACACACATTTCGATACCGACGTCACGAGCGAGGAGCAGGTGAAGTCGCTCTTCGGCGAAATTACGCGGCGTTTCGGCCGGCTCGATGTCGCGATCAACAACGCCGGCGTCGCGTCGATGAACCACGTGCTGCTCACGCCGGTCTCCTCGCTGCGAAAGATGTTGGAGACGCATGTCTGCGGAACACACCTCGTGAGCCGCGAAGCCGTCCTCCTCATGCGCAAGCGCAAATTCGGCCGCATTGTCAATCTCAGCTCGGTTGCCGTGCCGTTGGCGTACGAGGGTCAGGCGGCGTACGTCGCGTCGAAGGCGTCGGTCGAGGCGCTCTCGCGGGTGATGGCGCGTGAGCTGCGCGAATTCGGCATCACCGTGAACGTGATCGGTCCAGGTCCCACGCCGACCGCGATGATCCGCGGCGTGCCCAAAGCCAAGCTCGACACGATGGTCGGGCACTTTCCAGTCAAGCGCCTAACGACGTTCGAGGAGATCACGAGCGCGCTCGATTTGTTCCTCTTACCGGCCAGCAGCGCTATAACCGGGCAAGTCATCTATCTGAGTGGAGTTCCAAACCAGTAGCTAACGGCCGTTGCGACGAAGGATGCGAGGACCGCAGAGTTTTCAGACGACAGCTTTTGTTGCTGACAGCAGGCCACTGACAGCTCTGGGATCGCTGGCCCCTGCGCGGCGTCGCTGCGAGCTACTTCGTGGTATCGGTAAATCGATACACCAGTTCCTTGTCGCTGCGCACCATCCCGAACTGCTCGCGCGCAATGCGCTCCTGCAGCACCGGATCGTTGAGGATCTGTTTGCGATACGTCTCTAACGAGTCGATTTCTCGCGTGAGGCTGTCGATCTCAGACTGTAAGCGCTGCTTGCGCACCCGTTGACTGATCAAATCGCTCGTGCCGTATTCGCCGCCCTCAATGGCAAAATAGGCGATGCCTAACGCAGCAAGGATCGCGAGGAGCCGCTTCCCGTTCAACCATCCGCGCGCCTTGGCCATGCGACCTTATTCCAACCCGTAGATCGCGCCGCCCGGATACTCGGCGGCGCTGCCGAGCTGCTCGGCGATTCGCAAGAGCTGATTGTACTTCGCCACCCGATCGGTGCGTGAGGCACTCCCTGTCTTGATCTGCCCTGCTCCGCTCCCAACCGCGAGATCGGCGATGAATGTGTCTTCAGTCTCTCCGCTGCGATGCGAGATAATCGACAGATAACCCGCCGCGCGAGCGAGGTCGATCGCCTCCAGCGTTTCCGTCAGAGTACCGATCTGATTGACCTTGATCAGGATCGCGTTCGCCACGCTCGACTCGATGCCGCGCGCGAGTCGCTCGGTATTTGTCACGAACAGATCGTCGCCGACGAGTTGCACGCGCTCGCCTAATTTGGCGGTCAACGTCGCCCAGCCGTCCCAGTCATCCTCGGCGAGGCCGTCTTCGATACTGACGATGGGGTACTTCTCCAACCATGCTGCGTACAGATCGATCATACCTTCTGCCGTGAGAGTACCGGCGGCGCTTTTCTTGAACGTGTAGCGGCGCGTTTTTTTGTCGAAGAGCTCCGACGCCGCGCAGTCGAGCGCGAGTGCGACTTGGGTGCCGGGCTTAAAGCCGGCATTTTCGATCGCCTCGACGACCACCTTCAGCGCCTCCTCGTCGTTAGGCAGATTTGGGGCGAAGCCGCCCTCGTCGCCCACGCCGGTCGCCAGCCCGCGCTTGACCAGCACCTTCTTCAGCGCATGGAAGACCTCCGCGCCCATGCGTAGGGCTTCGGGAAAGGTGTCAGCCCCAACGGGGACAACCATGAATTCCTGCAAATCGACCGTGTTCGTGGCATGCGCGCCGCCATTCAGGATATTCATGAGCGGAACCGGCATCGTGCGCGCCAGGGGGCCTCCGAGATAGCGATACAACGGGAGATCGCACTCCACGGCCGCCGCGCGCGCCACGGCCATGGATACGCCGAGCATGGCGTTGGCTCCCAACTTCCCCTTGTTAGGCGTGCCGTCGAGATCCAGTAGCTTCTTATCGATCGCCATCTGATCGATCGCGTCGATGCCTTCCAGCCCCTGCGCGATGATCGTCGTCACATTGCGGACAGCCTTCGTTACCCCCTTGCCGAGATAGCGCTTGGCATCGCCATCGCGTAGCTCCAGCGCCTCGTGCTCGCCTGTCGAAGCGCCGCTCGGCACCGCGGCGCGGCCTGCGGCTCCGCTCGTTAGGGTCACGTCGACTTCGATGGTCGGGTTGCCGCGCGAATCGAGAATCTCGCGGGCCGTCAGTTCAGCGATGGTGGACAATTTCAGGTCGGAGGTCGAAGGTCAAAGGTCAAAGCAAACTTGCTGCCGGCCGTTGCTCGGCGATATCACTCGTGATGCCGTATTCGCGATGCAACGCATCAGTCATGCGCTGCGACGTCTCGCGGGCGAGCTGGTCCCGATCATCGTAGGTGAGCCCAGCAGTCGGAATCGGCTCCAGGAAGTGCACGTCCACTTCGCCCGACCGCACGCGAAACGAGCCTTTCGGCTGAATCGCCATCGTCCCATGAATGATGCACGGGACCAATGGAACCTGGGCGGCGATGCCGAGCACGAAGGGGCCTTTTTTGAAGGGACGCAATGCGTACGAATGCCCGCGTGTCCCCTCCGGGAAAACGACGACGGAGGCGCCGCGGCGGATCTGCGCCGCGGCAAGATCGTATGACGCAAACGCCGCTTTCCTGTTCTCGCGTTCGATCGCAATCATCCC
>JBFMFA010000593.1:0-3057 GCA_040753195.1 Gemmatimonadota bacterium
CCTGGCCACGTCGAGCTGTCAGCGCCGAAGGAGCGCGGTGGCGCTGACGTGACTGCCCAGACGCCTAACGCAACGGCGACTCCTGCGCAGCAGCCGGCGGCAAGAACCGAGGCGCCACAGGTGGTGTCGTCGCAGGCCCCAGCCGCATACGTGAGCGGCGTTGCACGCGTTGCCGCTGTAGCGAATGTCGCTGAAGTCGCGCGCGTTGCTCCCGTGGCCAACGTCGCCACCGTCGCGACGGTCGCCACCGTTGGAGGTGGCCAGGCTCTGGCGAATGCCAACGTGAGCGCTGTCCGTCCGAAGGCTCGAGTGATTCCTGCGTCGTTGCTCGAAGACGAACGCCGGGTGACCCAGGCCGAGCCGACGCGGCGGCCCGACGCGCGAGGGGACGTTGCGGCCACCGCACTGAGCGCATTGTCCGGCGAAGGTGCCCTAACGAGGCTCGGAGATTCTGGCACATGGGACGTTGCAGCGACTCGCGGCATCGACATGTCGGAGCGCGTGGCAGCGATCCTGGACGTGCAGAATCGCGCGCAGGATCGTCCGGTTTCGTCGCTGCTTCTGCGGCTCGAGCATCCCGAGCTTGGTGAGGATCGGCTGCGCGTCGATCTTCGCAACAACAGTGTAGGCGCCACGCTGGATGTCGCCAACGCGCGCACGGCGGATCAGCTCAATGCACACATCGCCGATCTGCGTCGTGCGCTCGAAGCGCAGGGTCTCGAGCCGGAACACCTAACAATTCGGCACGCCGTTCGCGCGCCGGAGGCACCGGCACCCGTCGCCGAACGCGATGCGATGCGCGCCGTGCCGCTGCCGCCGGACAGCAACGTCGTCAATGCACTCACCGCGCGCGATCACGTCGCAACGCTGCGCAGTTCGTCGCGCTCATCCGATCACCAGCAGCCTTCACCCGATCAGCGCCAGCAGCGCGGTCGTAAAGACCCCCAGGGAGGTCGCTAGCATGCCAAACAACGTGGTTTCACCTAACGTGGCCAGCACTGTTCCCCCAGCGCGGGACGCCGCCACGGTCGGACCAGGCGGTCGCCTTGGGAAGAATGAGTTCCTCAAGCTGCTCGTGGCGCAGATGCGCTATCAGGATCCGCTCAATCCGATGAACGGCCAGGAGATGGCCACGCAGCTGGCGCAGTTCTCCAGCGTCGAGCAGCTGGTAAACATCGAAGACCAGCTGAGCACGCAGAACGATCAGTATCAAACGCTCCTGGATTCCATGCAGCGTTCCACGGCGCTGGGTATGACCGGGCGCACCGTACTGGCGACCGGCGACGCGGTGTTGCTGCAGCGCGATGCGACGACCGGCGTGGTGCGCGGCGAGGTGTCCGCGGAAGTCACAGGTGGCGGCCCGGGGACGTTGCGCGTCTTCGACGCCCACGGCCGCGAAGTAGCAAAACAATCGTTAGGGTACGTCGGGTCGGGGTACAAGACGTTCACTGTCGACGGATCGCAGCTCAATTTGAGCGAGGGCGCGTATTCGTACTCCATCGAGGTCACCGACGCCAACGGTGCTCCAGTCGCTCAGAAGACATATACCACAGTGACCGTCGACGGAGTCGTATACGGCTCCGACGGCGTGTATCTGACCGCTGGAACGCTGGCCATTTCGCTCGCGTCGGTCGTTCGCATCCTCAAGTAATGACGACGCTACCAACCTTCCCCACATGTAAGAGGAACTACTCGTTATGATGCGCTCCCTGTTTTCCGGTGTCGCCGGCCTGCGTAACCATCAGGTTCGCATGGACGTCATCGGCAACAACGTCGCCAACGTGAACACGGTTGCCTTCAAGGCAAGCCGCGTCACCTTCAAAGAAGGTTTCGCGCAACTGCTGCAGGGCGCGAGCCGTCCACCTGGCGATCACGGTGGTACCAACCCGATTCAGATCGGACTCGGCATGCAGGTCGGTTCCATCGACCAGCTCTTTACGCAGGGCAACCTCGAAACGACCGGCGCGAACACCGACCTTGCGATCCAGGGTGACGCGCTATTTGTCGTCGCCAAGGGAAGTACGCGTTACTACACGCGCGCTGGAAACTTCCAGCTCGACGCCGACGGCAAATTGGTGTCGCCGACGAACGGTTTCGTCGTGCAGGGTCGCATGGCGCAGAATGGGACCTACCTCCCGGGCATCCGTGACATCGAGTTGCCCTTCGGGCAGAAGACCGCCGCGAACGCCACGACCGCGCTTTCCTTCGCCGGAAATCTCGACGCGTCGGCGCCTCTCTTTCAGGGCGTCTTCGACGCTGCTGGTCGCGCCAATCCGGTGAATTCGGGGTCGTGGACGGAAGCTTCCATCACCGCGTTCGATTCGTTAGGTAACCCCTGGGACGTCAAGGTGCAGTTCTGGAAGACGGCGACCGACACGTGGTCGTGGCAGCTGGACGGCACGAATCTCCCGGCCGGCTTTACACCGCCTAACGGGACGCCGCAGACGCTGCAGTTCGATCCTCAGGGTATCCTGCTTGCCGCCGCGCCGACGAGTCCGCCGGTCATCACGTTCTCGCCTCCGGGCGCGAACCCCGTAAGCATCACCGCGGATCTCGGTACCGGCATCAACGGCATCACGTCGTTCGCGGGTGCCAACACCGCGGTGCTGCGCGATCAGGACGGTTACGCCGCCGGGGCGCTCGAGAACTTCAGCATCGATCGGGCTGGCGTCATCACCGGCGCGTTTAGCAACGGTACGAACGTCGTCCTGGGGCAGATCGTGCTCGCGGACTTCAACAACACCGCCGGTCTTCTGCGTGTGGGAGACAACATGTACGCGATGTCAGGCAACTCCGGCGGCGCGGTACTCGGCTTCCCCCTCGAAGGGAGCACGTCGACGCTCACGAGCGGCGCGCTGGAAATGTCGAACGTCGATCTCGCGCAGGAGTTCACGAACCTGATCGTGACGCAGCGCGGCTTCCAGGCGAACAGCCGAGTGATCACGAACTCGGATGAGATGCTGCAGGAAGTCGTGAACCTCAAGCGATAGGCGTTAGGCTGATGCAGGATTGACGGGCCGACAGACGTCGGCCCGGTCGGTTTTTAGGGTGCTGAAA
>JBFMFA010000594.1:0-3056 GCA_040753195.1 Gemmatimonadota bacterium
AATGTGTCGCTCGTGGCGCCGATCCGTGCGCTATTGCCGGCGGTGCCTAGCGAGAATGTGATCGCGGAGCCCAAACCGGCCGGGACAGCCGCGGCGCTCACCTGGGCCGCCCTGGAAATCGGAAAGCGCACACGAAACGCCGACGATGCGGTCATGCTCTCGGTGCACGCCGACTGGGCCATCGGCGACGCGCAAGGCTTTCGCGAACGCCTAACGCGCGCGGCGGACGCTGCCGTGGCGCATAAAGCGCTCGTGACCGTCGGCGTCGTCCCCAGTCGCGCGGACCCCGGCTTCGGTTACATCGTCCCCGGTGAGGCGCTGGACGATCAACTTCGCAAGGTCAATCGCTTCATCGAGAAGCCCGGTCGCGAAGAGGCCGAACGGCTCGTCGCGGCGGGGTGTCTCTGGAATTCGGGAATCTTCGTGTGGCGCACGGCTGACTTTCTCGCCGAAGTCCGGAGCTTAGCGCCAGAGGTGTCCGTTGCGCTCGCGGACTTCGCCAACGACCGCGTGGGGTTTTTCGGCGCTGTGAAATCGGTCTCGGTGGACGTGGGCGTACTGGAGCGCAGCCAGCGTGTGGTTGTCCTCCCCGGTGATTTCGGCTGGGACGACGTCGGCACGTGGGCGGCGCTTCGGCGCGTGCGGCACCTCGACGCTGACGGCAATGCGTCCAGCGGCCCCGTGTACGCGGTCGACTCGTCAGGCAACGTGGTGCACGCGGCCGACGGCGTGAATGTCGTGCTGTATGGCGTCGACGATCTGGTGGTCGTCGCGCAGCGTGACCTCACACTGGTGACCAGCATCGACCGCGCGGCCGATCTCAAAGAACTGTTGTCGCATCTGCCACCTTCGGTGCGCGACCGGTCGTGACGACCCTCATCCTCTACGATGACGCGCGCGCTCGCGCCTTCGAGCCCTTTGCGCTCACGCGCCCGGCGAGCGAGTTACGCGCCGGGGCCGTGCTCGTGCGGCAACGTTGGGAGATTGCGTTAGGCATCCAGCCGAAAGGTTTCATCGGCGCCTCGCACCTGGACGACTTCGACGAGCCCGACGCGTTGAGCGCGTATCGTGAAACCGAAGTACCGGCCGGCAGCGTCGTCGCCAACGCCCGAGCGTTGCCGACGCTGGAGCGCGCGGGCAACGCCACGGCGGACGTGTGGGCGATTGGTGGTCGCATCGCCGCCGTGCGACTGGCGAAAGCGACGCCCTTAAAGCTGCTGCGTGAAGCGGCGTCGGAGCTGGACTCCTTCGTCGCTCCATCGTCCGGTTCACCCTCGCAGCTTCCGGGACGCTGGCTCGACGCGCCGTGGGATCTCGTCAGGCACCTCAGCGACATGCTGACCGAGGACATCGCCTGCATCGGACCGACCCTGCAGACGGTGCATCCTGCGCAGACGATCGTACTCGGCGATTATCCGATCTATGCGGAGGCGGGATCGACGATTGAGCCGCACGTCGTCCTGGACGCAGCGAAGGGTCCCATTCTCGTCAGGCGTGGCGCGCACGTGCACGCGTTCACGCGACTCGTCGGCCCATGCGCCATCGGACACGATTCCACGGCGCTCGGCGATCGCATCGCAACGTCGAGCATCGGGAATGTCTGCCGGATTCACGGCGAGGTGAGCACCACAATATTTATCGGTCACGCGAACAAAGCGCATGATGGTTTCATTGGCCACTGTGTCTTGGGTCGTTGGGTGAACCTTGGTGCGTCGACTGTGAACAGCAACCTGAAGAACACCTACGGTACGGTGAGTATGTGGACGCCGCACGGCGCTCAGGATACCGGGATGCAGTTCCTCGGTACGTTGCTCGGCGACCATGCCAAAACCGGCATCGGCACGCGCCTGACGACTGGCAGCGTAATCGGGGCCGGCGCAAACGTCGTGTATGACGGACTGGCGCCGAAGACTGTGCCCCCCTTCGCGTGGGGCCCAGGCCAGCAGGTGTACGACCTCGAGCGCTTCTTGCAGGTCACCGAACGGGTGCTCGCGCGTCGCAATATGACGTTAGGCGATCGCATGCGACGGCAGCTGGCCGCTGCCCATGCGCGACGTTGGGGTGGAGGAGCCAAGGCGTGAGGTTGTGGTCGCTCGGCAGCGGGAGCGAGGGGAACTCCATTCTGGTGGAGCATCGTGGCGCGCGGATCATCATCGATGCCGGATTCGGCACCCACACGCTGTGCAAAAGACTCAAAAGCGTGCATATCGCGCCGCAGAGCATTCACGCCTTGATGCTTACGCACGAGCACCTCGATCACGCGCGTGGTGCGCGCAGTTTGGCGAAACGGTTTGGGTGGCCAGTATATGCGACACGCGGGACGCATTCGCAGATCGACGGAATCGACGTCTGCTCGCGCGAGACGATCGAGCCGAACGAGCCTGCGGTCATCGACTGGCTTCTGGTCGAAGCGTGGCGTGTTTCGCACGATGCTGCCGAACCGGTTGCCTATTTCGTGACAGCGTTGGATAGCGGCGAGCGCGCGCTGATTGCGTTCGACCTTGGATACGTGTCGTCAGGCCTGGCTGCAGCCGTAGGCCACGTCGACATTCTGGTTGTGGAGTCGAACCACGACGAAGGGATGCTGCGCACGGGGCCGTACCCGCCACGACTGCAAGCGCGAATCGCTGGCCCTCGGGGTCATCTGTCGAATCGTGCGGCGGGTTTATTGATGCGCGCCGCCGTCAGGCATCGCGCGCGGCACGTGGTGTTGGCTCACCTGTCCGAGGTGAACAACACGCCGGAAGTCGCGTTAGGCAACGCGCGACGGACCCTCATCAAGGCCGGCTTCACCGGAACGCTGACCGCAGCGCTGCAGGATACGGTCTGCGGTCCGGTTGGTAGCGCCCCGCTCTGTTAGGCGCGAGTAACCGAGCGAACCATTCGCTGCCAGGAGGTACTGAGCTTCGGCAGCGTTGACACGGAAGCGACGACCGTCTTCCCCTGCTTGATCCCCTTCTTCACCGCATTCCGGACGCGGTCCGATGCGTCCAGCGTCTTGTCGAACAGCGCCGCTGCGTCCTTTTCCAGAACGACCACGACGTCCGAGTTTTTGG
>JBFMFA010000595.1:0-3053 GCA_040753195.1 Gemmatimonadota bacterium
CGAGGCCTACGCAAACGCGGCCACCTGGCGTAGCTCAACGTGGCAGCTCGCGAGTGTCGTCGGCCCCGCGCTTGGCGGCCTCCTGTATTCGTCGTTTGGCGGACGCCTAACGTTTGGGGTGAGCGCTGCACTCACGACCACCGCGCTCATCGCGTTGTGGCGTATCCAGCACATCCCGCCGCCGCGTGTCCTGGCAAACACCTCGTTCATTGCCAGTGTTGGCGAAAGCTGGCGGTACCTACGTGGACAGCCCGTGATTCTTGGTGCGCTCACGCTGGACATGTTCGCCGTCTTTTTTGGCGGAGCGACAGCCCTGCTTCCAATCTTCGCCGATCGAATTCTCTCCGTGGGACCGCGCGGACTGGGCTTCCTGCAAGCGGCGCCGGGTGCAGGTGCCGTTCTGATGGCGTTCTTCATCGCCCATCGCGGCCCGTTTCAGCGCGCGGGACGCACACTGTTCGCCGTGGTGGCCGTATTCGGCGTTTGTATGATCGGCTTCGCGCTGTCACGATCCTTCCTGCTGTCGTTCGCATTCCTATTCATCAGCGGAGCGGTCGACAATGTGAGCGCCGTCATCAGGGCGACCTTGCTTCAGATCCTGGTCCCGCACGAGCTACTGGGCAGGGTTTCATCGGTGAACGCGATTTTCATCGGTTCGTCGAATGAGCTTGGGGCATTTGAATCCGGCGTTGCGGCCAAGCTGCTGGGTGTCGTCCCCTCAGTCGTTTTCGGCGGAGTTATGACTTTGGCGGTTGTCGTGGCTACTGCGTGGCGGGTACCCGCGCTACGGCGATTACGCGACATCGTGCTGCCTGCGCCGCACTAACCAGGCGAACTCGGGTCCGGTTCGTGCGGAGGTGTGCGGCGACAATGCCGGCACCCTGCATGAACAACCGCGTTAGGTCCTACAACTCGCGTTCGAAGTAGAGCGATCCGGCAACCGGATTGTCATTGTACGGTGCAATCTCGGTGAAGCCCTTGGCGCGGTACAGACGCTGCGCGTCGTGCATCGACGGCATACAGTCGAGTCGCATGACGCGATAGCCGGCCTCGCGGGCCGCCGCGATGACGGCGTCGACGAGCGCGTGTCCCGCGCCCAGTCCGCGACCTTCGGGACGCACGTAGAGCCGTTTCATTTCACAGGTATCTGGTGGCGCGAGCGGCTTCATGGCGACGCAGCCGATGGTAATATCGCCGTGCTCGGCGAGCAGCAGCGCACCTAACGGTGATGCGTAGACCCCGGGGAGGCGCGCGAGCTCCATCTCGAAATCCTGCTGCTCGAGATATCTGTGAAAAAGTTCTTCGCCATGCGGCGCGTTGACGTATTCTCGAAACAGGGTACGGATGACGTCCAGGTCCGCGCCTTTCGCGTGACGGATAGCGACGCTCATGCCGCGCCCGCCCCGGCACTTGAAGCGAGCGGAATGACCAGGCGCGCGACGCAGCCGCGTACGTCGCCGCGGTTCTCGAGCGTTAAGACGCCGCCATGCGCTTCGGCGATCTGCCGACTGAGGACGAGTCCGATACCCGATCCTTCGGCCTTCGTCGTAAAGAATGGGACGAAAAGGTTCGCAGTCGTCGTTAGGCCCGGGCCTTCATCGAGCACGTCTACGGTCACGGCACGATGGGCGAGGCGCCAGGTTACTTCCACTCGTCCACCCGTTTCCAGGGCCGCGTCGGCCGCGTTACGAACCAGATTTATGAGCAGCTGTTCCAGCTGATCGGCGTCTCCGTGCAGGGTCACGTCGGGTCCAGGTGTCACCGCCACCGGGAGCCGTACCTCGAGCGCGGCGACGCGCCGTACGAGCTCGCCGAGGTTGAGCATTGCGCGCCGGGGAGCGGGGAGACGGGCGAGCTTTACGTACGACGCCATGAAGCGCGACAGCGAGTCGGCGCGTCCTACGATGATGCCGAGTCCTTTGCGGAGATCGTCGCCGGCGGATTTGTCGGTGGCGGCGCGATCGGCTGTCTTGCGCAGTGAGTCAGCCAGCGACTTGATCGGCGCCAGCGAGTTGTTGATTTCGTGGCTCAGCACCCTCACGAGGCGTTGCCAGGCCTGCAGTTCCTCTTCACGGAGCGTGCGGCTCACGTCGGCGAGCACGAGCAGCGTGTGTGGGCGGCCGTCCTGGCGAAACGTGGTGCGGTGAATCTCCCAGCGTCCGCTGCGGCCTGGGAAGGCGCGATCGTGCACGCGCCCGGCTTCGGCGACGACGAGATCGCCGAGGCCAACCGCGGACGCGGGCTTGCCTAACAAGCGTTCTCGCGGCTGATCCAGCAAGCGTTCGCCGGCGCGGTTGACGAGACGCATCGCCCCCTCCTCATCGAAGGCGAAGATGGCGACGTCGATCTCCGCCATAACGGTGCGCAGCAGCGCCGTCGCTTCGAGGGCACCGAGCCGCTGGGTCTTGAGCGTCTCACCGAGCAGATTCGTCTCCAGCATGGCGAGGCCTAACGCGTCCTCGACGCCGGAATGCCGTCCGCGCAGAGAGAAATCGCCTTCGCGCAAGGCGGCGAGCATGTTGCTGATCGTCTGCAAGGGTCGCACAATGCGCTCGCGCAGCATCAGCGAAAGCGCCAGCCACAGGCCCCCGACCAGAATGACGAACGTCCAGATCGATCGCGCCGAATACCCGCCGCGGAGCAGCAACCAGACGGCGGCTACGACGCCGGGGAGGCCGGCGCTCACTGCGAGCAGAAAAATGCGCTGCTCGTAGCTCAGGCGGCGGCGGCGCCGAGAGCCGTTAGGCATCCCGTGTTACTTCGCCGAGCCGCCTGTAGAGCGCGCTGCGACTCAGTCCGAGATGTTTGGCCGCCAGGGAGACATTCCCCTCGAAACGCGCCAGCGCCCGACGGATCATCAGCTGTTCGGCTTCAGCCAACGTGAGGTCGTCGAGGCGCGGTGCGGCGCCGGTCGCGCTCGCGCCGCCGCTCCCCGAGCGCAACCCCAAGTCCGCGGCGCGAATCTGGCCGCCCTGGGCGAGCAGGACAGCGCGTTCAACGGCGTGACCCAACTCGCGGATGTTTCCCGGCCACGAGTAGTCCATCAGCGCCTG
>JBFMFA010000596.1:0-3053 GCA_040753195.1 Gemmatimonadota bacterium
TGCGCCTTGGCCCCACGGTTGGCGACCACGCAGAAATCGTCGCCGGCTTGCGCGCGGGCGACAGCATCCGCGTGCCGCGCTCGGGAGTGAAGTAGCCATGGGCATGTCAGGCAGAATCGCCGGCGCGTTTCTTCGCTCGCGCCTAACTCCGCTGGTCACGCTGGCATCCCTCGGGGCTGGCCTGCTCGGCATCCTCGCCACGCCACGCGAAGAAGAGCCGCAGATCTCCGTTCCCATGATCGATGTGATCGCCACGCTTCCTGGCGCTGGCGCTGAGGAGGTGGAGAACCTCGTCACACGACCGCTGGAGCGGCGCATGTGGGAGATTCCGGGTGTCGAATACGTGTATTCGATGGCCGGGGAGGACTATTCGCTGGTTACGGTCCGCTTCAAGGTTGGCGAGGACCAGGAACGCAGCATCACAAAGGTCCATGCCAAGGTCCAGGCGAGCGTGGACGCCGCGCCGCCCGGCGCGCTCCCGCCCGTCGTTAGGCCGCACTCCATCGATGACGTACCCGTTATGACGCTCACCCTGGCGTCTGAACGCTACACATCCAACGAGCTGCGCGAGATCGCCACGCATCTGGAAGATGAGATCCGGACGGTGACGGACGTCTCGGAGACGTTCATCGTCGGTGGGGCCGCGCGGCGCATGACGGTGGCGATGGACCCCGCAAAACTCGCGGCGCGCGCGATTTCGCCGCTCGAGGTCGTCGGGGCGCTGCGGGGCGCGAACGCCCGCATGCATGCCGGTGCTCTCTCGTCAGGCAACGAAGTCATCCGCATCGAAGTGGGGAGTCCGCTTATGACCGCGGAGGACGTTGGCGCCGTGGTCGTCGCGGTGCGCGGTGGCGCCGCGATTTCTCTGCGCGACGTCGCGACGGCGACGGAAGACTATGGCGATACGGAGAGTTACGTATCGCACGCTGCGGCCGGCGAAACACAGCGGCAAGCCGTGACAATCAGCGTGGCGAAGAGACGCGGCGCGAATGCGACGACCGTCACACACGCCGTAGACGCTCGTGTCGAGGCCGCACGCGAACGCTTGATCCCGCAAGACGTGACGATCGACGTCACGCGTGATTACGGCGAAACGGCATCGGAGAAGGCGCGCGAGCTGATCCTGCATCTGCTGATTGCGACGGTCTCTGTAACGCTGCTGGTGGGCATCTTCCTCGGTTGGCGCGAGGCGCTGGTGGTGCTCGTCGCTGTTCCTGTGACGTTAGGTCTCACGCTGTTTGTGTACTACGCGCTGGGGTACACGCTCAACCGGATCACGCTGTTCGCGCTCATCTTTTCGATCGGGATTCTGGTCGATGACGCGATCGTCGTGGTCGAGAATATCTACCGGCACCTAACGCGGGGAGATCGGACGCCCGACGTCGCGGCTATCGAGGCTGTCGACGAGGTCGGCAACCCCACGATCCTGGCGACACTGACCGTCATCGCGGCCATCTTGCCGATGGCTGTCGTGTCGGGGCTGATGGGGCCGTACATGCGACCCATTCCCGTGGGCGCTTCGGTGGCAATGATCGCCTCGCTCGCGGTCGCGTTCATCGTGACGCCGTGGTTGGCGCTGCGCCTGCTGCGAGGGCACGTGCGCCCCGCGCCCGTTAGGCTCGACCAGGCACACGAGCTGGAGGAGCGTGGGCGGTTCGGGCGGCTGTACGCGCGCATCATGACGCCGCTGATCGACCAGCCGAAACGACGTTATGCGTTCTACGGCGGCACCGTCCTTTTGCTCCTCGTGTCGATGGGTTTGCTAGGGCTCAAAGCCGTCCAGGTCAAGATGCTGCCGTTCGACAACAAGAGCGAGTTCCAGGTAATTGCGGACCTGCCCGAGGGTACGACGTTGGAGATGAGCAATGCGTTAGGCGACGACATCGCCGCGTATTTGCGCACGGTACCCGAAGTGCGAAGTACGCAAGTGTACGCCGGAACGGCTGCCCCATTCAACTTCAACGGTCTCGTCAGGCACTACTTCATGCGCCGCGGACCGAACGTCGTTGACGTGCAGGTGAACCTGCTCGGCAAAGACGAACGGGACCGCCAGAGCCATGAAATCGCCGTCGCCGTGCGTCCAGCCATCGACTCGATCGGCCGGCGCTACGACGCCTCGGTGAAAATCGCCGAGATTCCGCCGGGACCACCGGTACTTTCCACGCTCGTCGCCGAGGTGTATGCGCCGAGCGATTCGCTGCGCCTCGCGGCCGCCGTAGCCGTAAAAGAGGTCTTCGAAACGACCGCCGGTGTGGTGGACGTCGATTGGACGGTGGAAGCACCGCAGGCCAAACAACGCTTCGAAGTTGACCGCGCGATCGCTGCGCGCTCAGGCGCCAGCGTCGAACAGATCACGCAGACGTTGTATCTGGCGCTGAGTGGAGCGGCGACTGGCACGGCACCTAACGCGGCCGCGAAGGAGGCGATCACGATCGTGCCGCGACTGCCATTGTCCGACCGCGCGTCGGTGACGGCGTTGCTGGCCGTGCCGGTGGCAACGGCAAGCGGTCCGCAGCCCCTCGGCCGCTTCGTCCGCGTGGTCGACGACATCCCGGAGGGAGTGCGCGTACGCAAGAACCTGCGGCCGGCAATCTACGTGACGGGCGACGTCGCCGGTTCCATCGAATCGCCCGTGTACGCGATCATGGCGATGAACAAACGACTGGACGACATCCGCGTCGGAGACAGCGAAATCGCGCGGTACAACGCTGTTCAGCCTAACGAACTTACCGAGACGGCGATCAAGTGGGACGGCGAGTGGCAAGTGACGATCGAAGTGTTCCGCGATCTCGGTATTGCGTTCGCCGCGGTGCTGATCCTGATCTATGTCCTCGTCGTCGGCTGGTTCCAGTCCTTCAAGACGCCGCTCGTCATCATGGCGCCGATACCCTTGACGCTTATCGGCATCCTTCCAGGACACGCCATTTTCGGGGCCTTCTTCACCGCCACGTCGATGATCGGCATGATCGCGCTCGCCGGCATCATCGTGCGCAACTCCATCCTGCTCGTGGATTTCATTCAGCTCGCGCAAGAGCGCGGTCGTTCGCTGCGTG
>JBFMFA010000597.1:0-3045 GCA_040753195.1 Gemmatimonadota bacterium
CTGCGTGTTGGAGACCGGGACGCCGTCGACGACAAAGAGCGGCTCGGTGCGGCCGATCAAGGATGACGCGCCGCGGATCTGGACCTGCCCACCGCCGCCTGGCGCGCCGTTGTTGATCGTAAAGACGGCGCCGGTCACTTTGCCTTGTAGCGACCCTTCAATAGACGGCGCCGGAACCTTCAACAGCTGGGTGTTGTCGACAACTGCTACAGACGTCGGTGCGTTGCGCTTTTCGATGGCGGTCGCCGCACCGGTGATCGTCATCGCTTCGAGCTGCAATACGTCACGTTCGAGCGCGAAATCCGCCGTCGCGTCGCCCGCGGCGACAGAACGCGTTTGTCTCTTGTACCCGATAGCGCGAACCTGCAGGTTCACGTTGCCAGAAGGCACACGGAGACGATACGTCCCTTGGTCATTCGTTCGAGCGCCGCCAGCGCCACCGACAACGCCGACAATCGCGTCTTGCAGTGGTGCTCCACTGCCAGCAACAGTCACCTTGCCTGTGACTTCGCGTGTGGCTTGTGCGGGTAGCGTCAGCGACGTCGCGGCAAACGCTGCTGCCGCGATCGCATTGACAATGGTTCTTTTCACATGATCTCCTTCGCTCTGGTGGGGGATTGAGGTAGGGGCTTGAAGCCCTGTTCAGAGCGAGCGCGACATATGTTGGTCTTCTCACCACACCTGTCAAGATTGTGTCAGCATTACGGATGTCTATGTGTGCTTTTCCTGACAGTTGTCTTTCACGAATAGAACGTCGTTCGATCACTGAGAGTTGGAGGAAGATCATGCTGCGCCTCACGTGTCGTCTTGCCTTCTCTGTTGCGCTGGTATGCCCGGCCATTATGCGCCCACAAGCGGCATTCACTGCGCGCGACGCACTTGGCGTGACAACGACTTCTGTGGTGGATCTGTCGGACGACGGCCGCTGGCTGCTACTGACAGCAGCGATCCGAGGCGACGCGTTAGGTGTGGATCACCGTCGCGACGGCGATCCCACCTACATCCGTCCGGGCCGTACAAAGGTGCAGCTGATCGAAACGGCGACGGGAACCGCGCGCGATGTGCTCGCGGCTCCGGCCAACGTGCGCTCCGCGGCGCTGAGCCGCGACGGTTCCAAGGTCGCACTCCTCACCGAACGCGGAGGGACGCTCGAATTGTCGCTTTGGGATCGGACGACGGGGCGCCGCAGCGTCGTCGCAGTGCCTAACGGGCAAGTGATCGCCGAGAATAGCGATGTGCGCTTTGCGCGCGACGGCCGAGCAGTGTACCTGTCGCTGCGCTCCGCGGCGCAGAGCGCGAAGCTGCGCGCTGAATTCGCCCGCCTAACCGGTGGCCCGGTTTTCGTGCAGGACGGCGGCGAGCCGTTCCTCGCGTGGGACGGCATGCGCCGCCAGGGGAACGTGCGCGCAATCGCGCGCATCGAGCTCACGACTGGGAAAGCGGTCGAGGTGGTGCCCGAAGCAGGGATTAGCAACTACCACGTCAGCGAGGACGATTCGCTGGTTGTGTACAGCCAGGACATCACGCCAAAAACCGACTACGACATCATCTTCGGGACAGAGAACCGTGTGATGACGCGCCGCAGCAATGGCGCATCCCCGCCGCGGACGCTCCTGACCTCGTCGAAGGGCGTCACTGGTTTGGTGTGGGCGAGCGACGGCCGTCGCTTCGCGTATACCAAAGAGGGCAAGCTGTATGTGAATAACGCGTTAGGCGGGCCGGCGACCATGATCGCCGGCGGCGATTCTACGCGGCCCGATGAACGCTTCACTGCGGTCCGCTTTTCGCCTAACGCCGACGCTCTCGTGGTCAGCAACCGCCAAGGCTTGTGGCTGCAGCCGCTCCCGGGCGGCGCGCGCGAGCGCATCGTGGAGACCCGCGATTCGGTGCTCACGGCACCGCGCTATTCGCTGGCGGCATGGTCCAACGACGGACGCTACATCTACCTCTCGTACGCGTCGCGCGAGCGCTGGGAGCGCGGCTTCGTGCGTTACGACCGCCAGTCGCGTCAGCTGGAGGACGTCGTCAAGGACGGACGGCTGTATAGCGGTCTCCGTTTCGCGCGCAGCGCGCCGGCGGCTGTGGTTACAGTGGCAGACGGCAACCGACCTGGCGACGTGTACTTTGCCGGCGAGTCGCTGCGTGATATCAAGCGCCTAACGAACGGCAATCCGCAGCTCGCCGCCAAGGCGATCGGCAAGACCGAGCTGGTGTCCTACCATGACATCGATGGAGAGACTCGTTATGCGGTGGTGTATTATCCTGCCAACTACGTCGCTGGGCGCAAGTACCCCACGGTCTTCGCGGTGTACGAAGACTTTTTCGACGACACCTTCGACGCGCAAGCGAACGTGCTCGCCGGCGCCGGCTACGTCGTCGTCAAACCCTCCGTCGGATTCGACATCGGCTATCCCGGTGAGGCGTGGCTCAAAGGCGTCACCGCGGCCGCCAACAAGCTGATCGACATGGGTGTCGCCGACTCGGCGCGTCTCGGCGTGCACGGGACCAGCTACGGCGGATACGCGACGAACCTGCTTATTACGCAGACGCCGCGCTTCAAGGCTGCGATCAACATCTCGGGGAAGGTCGACATCATCTCGTTCTACACCGATTCGCCGCGGTTGGGCGTGCGAAACATTCACGCCGCGGAGAAGAGTCAGGATCGTCTGGGAGCGACGCTGTGGCAGCAGCCGCAGAAATACGTAGCGCACTCGGCGATCATGTATGCGGACCGCATAACGACGCCCTTGTTGCTGATGACGGGCGAACTGGATTCCAACGTGCCGGCCGGGAATACGCGCGAGATGTACTACGCCCTGCGCCGCCTTGGGAAAGAAGTCGTCTGGGTCAACTATATGAATGGTGGTCACGGGACGCCGCTCACGTCGGCCGCAGAGTTCGTCGATTTCCATGACCGCATGGTGCAGTGGTACGACAAACATCTCAGAGGACTCGGCGCACGCGGCCGCGTGGAAGCCATTTCGTTGTTGGGCGATTCGCTGGTGTCGCCGCCGCCGGCGCCGGCGGCGCGCGCGACGCTGGAAC
>JBFMFA010000598.1:0-3039 GCA_040753195.1 Gemmatimonadota bacterium
CGCCGCGACGCGCGCGCGCAGTTTGGGCATCGGGGCCAGGTCCAACACGAGCTTCCCCTGATGCCTAACGCTGAAGTGCACGTCGCGCCGAGCGAGAGCGACACTCGTCAGCGCCTCGACGACGGCGCGCCACTCGGAGCGCGCGCTGCGCAAAAACTTGCGGCGCGCGGGCACGTTGTACAACAGCTCGCGTACCGTCACCGTCGTCCCGCGCTGCCGCACGGTCTCCTCTACAGCTTCCAGTGTCCCCCCTGCCACGCGCAGCCGCGTTCCGGCGCCAGCCTCAGCTGCCGTCACCAACTCGAATCGCGACACCGATGCAATTGACGGCAGCGCCTCACCGCGAAAGCCGAACGTCGCGACGCCCACGAGATCGGCGACGTCGCGAATCTTTGACGTCGCGTGCCGCTCGATCGCGAGCCGCGCGTCCGCCGGCGTCATCCCGCAGCCGTCATCGCTGACGCGCACACACGCGAGGCCGCCGTCTTCGATTTCGACGTCGATGCGCTTGGCACCGGCATCGAGGGCGTTCTCGAGCAGTTCTTTCAGCGCCGACGCCGGACGCTCGACGACCTCACCGGCCGCGATCTGATCGGCCACGGTGGAGGGGAGCACGGCGATGCGCCGGACGCGATCAACGTCGCTCGTCGTCAGAAGAGAACCGGCAAGCACTTAGTTGCGCTGCTCCAAGGACACGAGCCGATCGGTCGGCAACCACCCCTCGCGGCCGTCTTTCAGCCTAACGAAGGTCCAGGTCGTGCGCGCCGTCGGCGTGCGCACGGTTTCTCCGACCAGCACACCTTCTCCCAGATCAGCGCCTAACGAGGGTGTGTTGCGCAGGCGTTCGCTCGCGATCACCACCGCGGCGCGTCGCCCAGTGGCGATTTCGTGCAGGCGCATGCCGTAGAGCAGAGCCGCCATGCTCGCGACAAATGCCGTCCCTGCCGCAAACGACGCCCAGCGGCGCCGGATCGGCTGCATGCTCCACGTCACGAACCAGAGCGCCGCACCGATCCACGCCATCAGTGACAGCGGCAGCGGAGGGACGTCACCGAAAACCCCATGTTCGAACGACGGGATCGAGCCGAGTCGCTCGCGTGTTTCGGCATCGGTGGGGTCGAGGCGCAGCGCGCGTTGCCAGGAGACGGCGGCGGCCGCCGTATCGTGCGCCTGCCATGCGCTGGTTCCCGCGTTGGCCCAGGCGTCTGCTGCTCGCGGTTCCGCCGCGGCGATTGACCCAAAGACACGTTGTGCCGCCAGGTAGGCCCCATCGTTGTACAGCGCAACGCCGTGGGCGAACGCCTCGGCGTCCGACGCGGCGCCCTGCAGCGCAAATGCGAGTGGTGTTACCGCAGCAAGCAGCAGCGCGGATGCGATCCCCGCTCGTCGGATGGTTCCGCGGCGGCGCGTCGCCTCGCGGTCGATCGCTTCGAATACTTGTGCCGCGCGGGACCCTAACGAAGCGTCCGGCGTGCTCGTGGCGCCGCCGAAGACAGCGGCGTCGAGCTCCGTGTGTAGTCTCGCCGTTTCCAGGGCTGTTTCGCGTGTCACGCCGCGACGGCGCAGGGCGCGCACGATACGTTTGGAGTCGGCGAGCACCGCGGCGTCGACGTTCAGCCGTTCGCCCAGAGCGGCGGTAAGAGCTCGGCGCACGGCGGCCAGGTCGCGTGCCGTGCTGCCGAAGTGGCGCAGGACGTACCCGGTCTGCTCTACCCGGCGCCGCTTGGCGCGCCTAACGAGAGCCAGGCCGGCGGCCGGCAGTGGTACGGCCGCCAGCGCCAGCCAGAACGTCGCGTACGACGTCACGGGCAGCGGCATGGCTCCGCGATACGACGCGCGGATCGCCAGTGGCTCCGGCGACTCAGCCGTGGCGGCTGTGGCGGTGATAACGCTGCCGCTGGCGACTGCGAGCGCCACTTCGGGCACAACCGCCGCGGCGTACCGCTCAGCGTACGGGTCGAAAAACGCATACCGGACTGCCGGAAGCGTCTGCGCGCCCGCGCCGGTGGGCGTCACGATGAAGTCGAATTCCTTCGCGCCGCGCACCATGGATCCGCTGGTGTCGATCTGCACGCGTTCCGGGCCGTTCACGACTTGCGCCCACGTTAGGCGCACGTTCGGGCGCGGCAGGAGCGAGACGTTACCGACGCCGCGTACCACGAGGGTCATAACGAGTGGATCGCCAACGCGCGCGCGCGCGCCGTCGACGCGGCGCTCCAGCGTCAGCGTGCCGACGGCCCCGGTAAAGTCTCCGGGCCGCGACGCCTGCGGTGGTTCACGCGCGATGACGGCGAGACTTTCGGAGCGCAACGTGCGGCTTTCTTCGCGGCTGAAAAACGAGGTCGACAGTGGGAGCGAGTAGCTGAGGCGCGCTGGCGCGATCGCGTGACGTCCGGCCACGAGCGGGAAGATCGCGCGCTGGAAGACATGGACTTCGTACCGGCGATTACCGGCCATGCGCGAGAAGGAGCTTGGCGTGGTAAGGTCGTAGCCCAGCATCGCGCGCAGCTCCGGCGGCACGAATTCGGGATTGCGGCGAAGACGCGCGCGCGCGTCCTCAGCGATAAAGACACCCACTTGATACGACGCCTGCTGCCCCACGTAGATCTCGCGCGGGAGCAACGTCGCGTGGAACGTGATGTCCAGCGCCGGATCGACCGGTGCCTGGTTCACGACAACCGGTGCTTGCGCGAGCAGCGCCTGCGTGGTGGCCGCGATCAGCATCGCGCATCCGGCTCGGGTCAGCGCGGTCACCAATCTTTGCCCGCGTTAGGCGGCCGCGGCCGGTTCTGCTGCTGTTTCCCCTGAACCTGCCGTTCTTCACGGGCGGCGCTGTTGAGCAGTTGCTCGGCTTGTTGCTGGCCGAGTCCGCCGGCCGGACGTTGGCTCGCCGGCTGGTCCTCCGGCTGTTCTCCACCGCCGCCGCCGCCGCCACCGCCCCCACCGCCTCCCTCGTCCTCGCGCAGCGCCAGTTCGTAGTTCCACTTGGCGTCCTCGTCACCCGAGCGCATGCGCAGCGCGCGCCTATACAGCTCGAGC
>JBFMFA010000599.1:0-3032 GCA_040753195.1 Gemmatimonadota bacterium
AAGGCGGTGACAAACGATCTCGAGGTACCCGAAGACGCGGAAATCGTCATCGAAGGCGAGATCGACCCCCGGGAACCACTCGTCACCGAAGGTCCCTTTGGCGATCACACCGGATTTTACTCGGAGGCAGATCTCTATCCGCGCGTGCGAGTCACCGCAATCACGATGCGCAGCAACCCGGTCTACGGTACCACCATCGTCGGCCGCCCTCCGATGGAGGATTACTACCTCGGTCACGCCACTGAGCGAATCTTTCTTCCGCTCCTCAGGCTCACCGTGCCTGAGATCGTCGACTACCACATGCCGGCCGCGGGCATCTTTCACAACCTGGTCTTCGTTTCCATCGACAAGCAGTATCCAGGACAGGCATACAAGGTGATGAACGCGCTGTGGGGTGCCGGGTTGATGTCGCTCGCGAAGGTGCTCGTGGTCCTCGACAAAGACGTCAACGTGCGCGACGCCGAAGAAGCGTGGTGGGTGGCGCTGAACAACATCGATCCTGAGCGCGACGCGCGCTTCAGCATGGGCCCGATCGACGTGCTGGACCACTCCAGTCGCGCGTTCACGTATGGGTCCAAACTCGGTCTCGACGCCACACGGAAGTGGCCGGAAGAAGGATTCACGCGCAATTGGCCCAAGCGCATCGAGATGTCGCGAGACGTGCAGGCGAAGATCGACAGCCTGTGGCCCTCGTTAGGTCTCGGATGAGTGCAGTTGCCATAGCCGCACAGGCGTGGGAAGGCGTCCCGTACGATCCGTCGCGGCTGTACTGGACGCTGGCGTTCATGTTCGTCGCCGTCATCGCCGTCGTCTTCAGTGTTCGTCGCTGGGTCCGGGGCTCGGTCCTCGCCGACATCGCATCCACGTTAGGCACCTTTCTCCTCGTCATCGGCGTGATCGTCTACACGATGGCGTTCCGCGGTCTGCGCTTCGGTGAAGTGGTGTTGGGGTGGATCCTCTCGGCCGCGGCGATCGTGTGGGTCGTGCGCCGCCTGGACACGCTCGTGCGGCGCCCGATTACGCGCTTGGAGGAAGTTGGTCTGGCCATTCGCCGTGGCCAGTGGAACGCTGTGGTCGAAGATGGGTCCGCTGGAGGCACATTCTCGGATGCGCTACAGCAAGTGGCGTCCCTCATCGACGAAACACAACGCGTCACACAGCGCGTTCTCTCCGCGTCGCAGGAGGCCGAACGCATCGGTCATGCGGTGCGCCACGGTGCCGGCCGGACGAGCGAAGTGCTCGACCTCGTTAGGCGTGGATCCGCTGAAGCGGCCAACGGCACGGACCAGATCGTACGCGTCGCCACGAACCTCATCGAATCCGCCGCCTCGGTGCACAACGCCGCGACTGAAACGCGCGGAATTTCTCGTGCGGTCGAAGAGCGCGCCCAAAGCGGCGTCCAGATGGCGGGCGCTGCGTCCGCCACGATCAGTACGCTCGCCGGTTCAGCACGCGAACTCGCGCAACGCATGGCCGAACTGCGCGCATCGACGGACACGGTGGCCGAAATTGCCATCGCCGTCAGTTCCATTAGCGACCAGACGAAACTCCTCGCGCTGAACGCGTCGATCGAGGCCGCGCGCGCAGGTGAACATGGCGCCGGTTTCGCCGTCGTGGCCGAAGAGGTCGGGCGCCTCGCGTCGGAGAGCGCGACGTCGTTGAACCGCATCGAGGAAATGGTTAGGCAGATGACGGCGCGCGCCGAAACGGCCGAAGAGGCCGCAAACGCCGTGGAACGGTCCTCGGCCGACGGCGAGCGGTTGATGCACGAGACTATGGCTGCATTGCGAGATATCGCAGGGAAACTGAGACGGACCTATGAGTTGGCTGACAACGTCGTGAGCGCGTCGGCCCGGCAGGCCGACCTGGCGCGCGAACTGAACACGGTGTCCACCTCGATCGTGACTGCGGCGCGCACGGCCGCGAACTCTTCGGATGCCGCGGCCGGCGTGAGCGCCGAGCAGCTCTCGCTGACGGACGATCTCACGAATACGGCGGCGGCACTGCAGGAGACGGCCGGCTCGCTCGCGGACGTCGTCGCTCGTTTCGGCAATCGCACATGACCGCGCCGCGCGAGGGGCAGACGTTTGCGGGTGCGTCGCGTTGGACGCATTACATCAACTTCGTCAAACTGCCGCACACGGTGTTTGCGCTGCCGTTTGCGCTTGTGGGAGCGACGCTCGCCACGTACGTCGCCCCGATTACACTGGGCGCGTTAGGCTGGATCATTCTGGCATTCACGGCCGCGCGTTTTTCCGCGATGGGATTCAATCGAATCGTCGATCGGCACGTCGACGCCGCGAATCCGCGCACCGCCGGACGCGAACTGCCGCGCGGAGCCCTCGCGCTCGGCGAAGCGATCATCGCCGTGACGATCGCATCACTCTTATTTGTGGTTGCGGCGTGGCAACTCAACACGCTGTGCGCGTGGCTTTCGCCTGTCGCGCTGGCCTGGATCTTTTTCTACAGCTACACCAAACGCTTCACGAAATGGTCGCATTTGGTGCTGGGACTCGGCTTGGGGATCGCGCCGGTCGGCGGCTATCTCGCGGTGGCCGGAGCGTGGAGCGACCCGTGGTGGCTGCTCATTGCGCTCACAGTTGCCGTCATGACGTGGGTGGGTGGTTTCGACATCCTGTATTCGCTGCAGGACATCGACTTTGACCGGCGCCACGGACTCTTTTCCGTCCCAGCAGCGTTAGGTGTTCCTCGTGCGATCGCGGTTGCGCGCGTGATGCACGTCATCACGGTCGTGGCACTCATCGCGGCGGGGCTGCGCGGGCCTGTGGGGCTATTTTATGGAATCGGCGTGGCACTGGTCGCCATGCTGCTGGCTTTCGAGCACCGCCTGGTTAAGGCGCACGACCTGTCGCGTCTCGACGCGGCATTCTTCACGATGAATGGGGTCATCAGCATCACGCTTTTTGTGTTTGTGCTGATCGACAGACTCGTCCATGGCCGCGCGATCCCGTTCGCAAGTTAAGGCCGCGCCGCTCGTCGTGGCTGTGACGGGCGCATCGGGCGCGCCGTAC
>JBFMFA010000600.1:0-3032 GCA_040753195.1 Gemmatimonadota bacterium
TGTTGAGCTACCTGGGCCAACAAGGGGTGACGACCATCATGATTCTGACGCAGCACGGCTTGTTAGGTCCGGGTTCCCAGATTGGTGTTGACACGAGTTACCTCGCCGACACGGTCGTGTTGCTGCGGTATTTCGAGGCATATGGCAAACTGCGCCAGGCGCTTTCGGTGATCAAAAAGCGCACGGGAAGCCACGAACGGACCATTCGCGAGATGAGCTTCGACAACGGGCTCGTGATTGGCGCGCCGATTCAAGACTTCCACGGCGTCTTCAGTCCGATGCCGAGTTTTATCGGACAGCCTATTGCGCAGGGAGATCCGTCGGTTGTCGCGTGAAGAGGCGTTTCTTGAGCGAGTGCTCGCTCTGACTCCGACGGAAGCGGACGCCGGGCTGACGGAGCGCGTCCTGCGTGAAGCGACCATTCATTGTCAGATTTGCAGAACGGTCGCGGAACTCAGCGCCGCTCTGGATGAGGGGGCCGGCGCCGTGTTGGTCACTGACGAGCTGTTCGCCTCGCCTGACGCGTACGTGTTACTCGACGCGTTGCGTCGGCAGCCGGCGTGGTCCGACGTTCCGATTCTGTTTCTCTCGTCCACCGGAGCAGACTCCGCCGGCGCGGCCTGGGCGATTGAATTGTTAGGCAACGTCACCGTCCTCGAGCGTCCCATTCGCCTGACGACGCTCGTTAGTGCGCTACGGACGGCCGTGCGCGCGCGCCGTCGGCAATACGAGCTGCGTCATCAGTTTTTGGATCTCAAAACCGCGGAGGCGACGCTGCGGCGGCAAAGCGAGCGGCAACGACTGCTCGGTGAAGCCGCGGCCATTCTCCTGACGAACGACGTGCCGGACGTCATGATGCGAGCCCTGTTCGAGAAGGTGGCGCCGCACTTCGGACTCGATGCCTACTTCAATTTCATGCTGAGCGAGAGCGGTGATGCGCTGCAGCTGGAGTCGTTTGTCGGCGTGCTGCCTGATGAGGCGTCGGCATTTGCGCACATCCCGTTGGACCAGCAGGTCGACGGCAGCGTCGCCGCGGAGCGAACGCCTGCTGTCCTCGAGCGCATTCCGCAGTCGCAGTCGCCCCGTGCGCAGCACTTGCAGCGTTGTGGACTGCGAGCATACGCGTCTCACCCGCTCTTCGCCGATGACCGTTTGCTTGGCACGCTCTCCTTCGCCAGCCGTCAGCGCGATCACTTTGATCCGGACGAACTGGAGTTCATGCAGACGATCTGTCATTACGTTACGGCGGCCTACGAACGCGTTAGGCTGATTCGTGAATTGAAGGAGGGCGACCGCCGCAAGGACGAGTTTCTTGCGACGCTCGCGCACGAGCTGCGCAATCCGCTCGCGCCGATTCGCAACTCACTGCACATCATGCGTCTGGCTCCTAACGACAGCGCAGCCGCCGAGCAGGCGCGCGCGACCATGGATCGGCAGCTCGGCCAGATGGTGCGTCTGATCGACGACTTGCTCGACGTCAGTCGCATAACGCGAGGGAAGCTGGAGTTGCGCAAGGAACGGGTCGAACTGGCGACGGTGGTCGGCTCCGCCGTCGATATGACGCGACCCTTGATTGAGTCGTGCGGTCACAGGCTGACCATCGCGCTGCCGCCTCAACCCGTGCTCCTCGACGCCGATCCGATGCGTCTGGCGCAGATCTTTGCGAACCTTTTGAATAACGCCGCGAAGTACATGGACCGGGGCGGACGCATCTGGGTGACGGCCATACCATCCGACGGAGAGATCGCGGTATCGGTGCGAGACGCCGGGATCGGCATCCCCGCCACCGCGCTCCCAACGTTGTTCGACATGTTCACCCAGGTCGAGAGCGGCTCGGCGCGTTCCCAGGGAGGGCTGGGCATCGGCCTAACGCTGGTCAAGCGACTCGTCGACCTCCACGGCGGGAGCGTCGAAGCGCGCAGCGCGGGGTTGGGCAAAGGGAGTGAGTTCGTCGTGCGTCTCCCCGCCACCGCTTGGGTGCCGAACCGCGTCAGAGAAAAAGCAGAATCGCGCGACGTCGTGGCCAGCGGTTTTCGCATCCTCGTCGCGGACGACAACCGCGACGCCGCCGATACGATGACCTTGATGCTGCGTTTCATGGGCCACGAGGTACGCACCGTACACGACGGCATTGAAGCGTTGAATGAAGCCGCGAATTTCCGTCCCGACGTTGCCCTCCTCGACATCGGGATGCCGAACCTCAGTGGCTACGAAGTCGCCCAGGCGATACGCAAGCAACGTTGGGGGAGCAGCGTCCGGCTCATCGCATTGACCGGATGGGGACAGGAAGAAGACAAGCGCCGGGCGATCGAGGCGGGCTTCGATCATCATTTTACGAAGCCGGTTGACCCTGAAGCGCTCGAACGCCTGCTCGCGCAGCAACCAGTGTCGCCGATCGGCCACGCTGGGCAGGGCTGACGCGCGCCGCGGTCGCGCTAGCTTTAGCGCGATCCGTTTACGTTCCCTGTCGCGGAGGCCCCCTTGTTCGTCGGGCATCTGGGAGTTGCATTTGCTGCCAAACGTGCCACACCGGCGACCTCGTTAGGCTGGCTCGTCGCTGCCGTTACGTTTGCGGACCTGCTGTGGCCGATCTTCTTGCTCGGCGGCATCGAAACAGCTCGCGTCGAACGGGGGGCGACGCCCGTCACGCCGCTCGTGTTTGAATCGTACCCCTGGTCTCACAGTCTCTTGATGATGCTGGTGTGGGGTATCGGCCTCGGCGCGTTGGCACGATGGCGCGGCGTGGACACGCGTGGCATGTGGTGGATCGTCGCGCTTGTGGTCAGCCATTGGGTGCTCGACGTTGTCACGCACGTACCAGACATGCCGCTGTGGCCAGGAGCGTCGCCGCGCTTCGGCCTTTCCCTGTGGAATTCGATTCCGGCATCGTTTGCGGTCGAGGGGGCGTTGTGGATCGCCTGCCTAACGGTATATCTGCGCGCGCAGAAAGCGCGAAGCTGGGTTGGCCACCTGGCGTGTTTGTCCTATGTGCAGATAAACACGCCGAAGTGGGCGAGTTGTACCAGGGGCAC
>JBFMFA010000601.1:0-3032 GCA_040753195.1 Gemmatimonadota bacterium
ATAGTCCTTGGTTTCCGCGCGCAAGAGACGCGTGTCCGCAAGCGCGAAGAAGGCGTCGTCTTCGCCGTGCAGCTCGTCGTCGATCCTCGTTAGGCCGCGCGCTACGCGGCCGGGCCCACCGTTGTACGCCGCTGCGGCGAGATACAACGACCCGAACTGCTCGCGCAGGTGCCCAAGGAAGCGCGCCGCCGCGTCGGTGGACTCGATCGGATCGCGCCGCTCGTCGACCCACCAGTCAATGCGCAGACCCATCCCGCGTCCGGTGCGCGTCATGAATTGCCACATGCCGACGGCCGCGGCGCGCGAATACGCGTGCGGGTAGTAGCCACTTTCGATGAGCGCGAGGTAGCTCATGTCTTCCGGGATGCCGCGCGACCGCAACGTCTCGCGGATCATCGGCATGTAGCGTACGCCCTGCTGCATCCAGCGCTGAAACGTCGGCCGCGCCGATCCGGTGAACAGCGTGACGTACTTCTGCACGCGATCATGCGTCTCGTACGAGCGGACGTCGATGTCCCACGTCGGCTCGGCGTCTTCCACGACAGCGACAGTCGTTAGGCTTTCTGCGGCCGGGCCATTTACGACCGGGGCTGCGGCGGCCGGCGTCGTGTCGCCAAAGATGCTCAGCGCGCTGTTCATGATCTCGCCCAGCGACAACGCGATGCTGTCGTGCGACGCCTGCGAAAGACCAAGCTCGCCGGCGGCGCTATGGTGCGTGGCCGAGTCTTTTGCGGCGTTAGGGCTGGCGCTTGGCGTGGGGGCGACCGCCGTGGCCGGCGCGCGCGACGTCGCACAAGCGACGACCACGCTCGTCAACAGCAGGACTGGAAGTCGGCGTAACACGGTCAAATCGAACCTCCATGACAGCCAGCGGCCGCGAACTCCGGCGCGCCGCAATGTTACACCTCAACACGACCGGCGGAACCTCCGCCGCGTGGGGCTGATGCCCGGTTAGACCTAGCGAGTCGCGATAGTGTTGCCTACTACGCGGTTCGTTGCCTGCAGCGTTGCGACAACCACCCCGCGCAAAAGGTCGTCCCCCGCCAGTGCGCACCCTAACAGGCGCGTCACCTCACCTTCGCTCCGTAGTAAGACACTTACAATCACCACGGTGTCGTCGAATGCCCGCATCGACTTCACACCGATCAATTCCAGCTGCACCGAGCTACGCGTGAATGCTTCGATTGCGCGGAGCGTCGCTTCGGCGGGAAGCCGCAGATCGCCGAGTGTGCTGGCAATGCCATCGGCCTTACCCGAGATCTTCTCTCCGTCCAGCCACTCGAATTCCACTTCGGCGTGACAGCGGCCGTGCGGAGTGCGTGTGAACGTGAACTGCGTCAAGCGGAGGCGCTGGCGTCGCATGGCATCGATCGCCACGGCCCGCATCTCCGGCTCAATGTCATCTGCGATTCTTGCGAGCGGCCCGCTCTCAGCTGCCATGACCAACATTCCTGTGGGCTTTTTCCAGCGGTGGCGGGTCATCGAATAACCAGTGTGTGTAAAACGAATTTGCCAACCCTCGGCAACAATGCGTCACGCCCATGTGCGCTGCTGTTTCACGCAGCACAGCATGGGGAGGCGATGAATCACGTTTCGACTGTGATCGCCGCGAAGTTGTGAGCGGAGACGATCAAATCGCGCAGCGCGGCACGGGTCCTGTTTCGCTCAACTCCGTGACCGTTTCACCGATACTCCTGAGTGAGAACGCATTCCGATCCACACTCTGATTGGCCTCTCTCAAATGCTGACCATGTACGTTGGTCGTCGAGCGCGTTTCCCGCTGCTGCTCGCGTCGGTGCTGCTCGCTGGCTGCGGCAAGCAGCCCGTAGAAGTCGCTGCCGCGGGGTCCATCTCCCTCGTGCAGGGCGCGGCGCAATCGGTACAAGCGGGGAGCGAACTGCCTAACCAGATAATCGTGCGTGTGCTCGACACGGACGGCAAGCCGTTAGGCGATCATCCCGTGGGATTCACGATCGCCGCGGGCGGCGGGGCGGTGCAGCCGGGAAGCGCCCTGACCGATGAAAACGGCGAGGCGAAGACGAAGTGGACGTTAGGCACCAGCGACGTGAATCAGCGGTTGCTCGCGACGGTGCAAGGGCTGGAGCCGCTCGCGATTGCGGCCACCGGGCTGTTCCCGGCCGATTTGGTTGTGGCGCAAGGGAATAACCAAAGCGCCAAGGCCGGTGGGGCGCTTCCAAATGCGATCGTGGTGCGGGTGATCGGACCCAACAACACGCCGATGAAGAACATCGCCGTGGCGTTTCAGGTTTTATCTGGTGGCGGCTTGATTACGCCACCGTCAGCCATGACGAATACGTTGGGCGAAGTCACGCTCCGGTGGACCCTGGGCCCGCAGGTGGGCGCTCAGGCACTGTCGATCAATTCGACCAGTCTGCCTTCGATTACGGTCCTCGCCACCGCCACGCCGTAGCCGCCTAACGCGGAGCGACGACGCTGCGCAGCGCCGACGCCGGGTCGACCCGCAATGCACGCAAAGCGGGCGAAACACCGTACAGCTGGCTCGCCAGCACGCGTGACAGCACAAGGCTGAGCGCGACCCCGATCGCGGCACCGCCCACGACCAGCGTAAACGCGGCACCGACGGCAAAGCGCGGGCTGCGCTGCATCTGACGCAGGGCGAAGGACGCATCCTGCGACATATCAGTCTTGCGCAAACATATCCGGCAGATATATCTACCAGATATGTCAGTACCGGCTCGCAAAACCACGCCGTACGTCATTCTCGGATTCCTCGCGCAAGGCGTGCCGCTGTCCGGGTACGAGCTGCGCAAGGCAATCGCGCTCAGCGTCGGCCACTTCTGGAACGAAAGTTTCGGGCAGTTGTACCCGGAGCTGCAGCACCTAACGAAGGCTGGCCTGATCCAGCCCGTCGCCGATCGCACCGCGACCCGGCGCCGAGCGCGCTACCGCATAACGCCGGCCGGCAAGCGCGCGCTCGCCGATTGGGCGGCGGCCCCAGCCCCACCGGAACCTGTGCGGAATGAGCTGCTCCTCAAGGTTTTATTCGGCGC
>JBFMFA010000602.1:0-3026 GCA_040753195.1 Gemmatimonadota bacterium
TGCTGTCCTTCGACCTCCGCGCTCTTGAGGCGAAGGCGGTACAGGTGGCGGGCCAGTTGTCGGCTCGCGACCTCGTCTGGGGCGAAGACGATTCACGCCCCGCCGACGCGGTCCACGTCACCGGTCGCCTCTCGACCGCCGGCTCTGGCCGCTTCTATTTCAGTGGTCACATGTCGGGTCGTGTCGACGCGCAGTGCCGCCGTTGTCTGGCGCCTACGGCGCTCGATGTGAACGAGGAGCTGCATCTCCTCTTCGCCGAGGAGGGTGTACCGGAGGCAGAGGAACCTGATGTGTACCCAATTCCGGCGCGCGCGACGTCACTGGATCTCAGGCCAGCGATTCGCGAGCAATGGGTCCTGTCGGCGCCGGCGTTCGCGCTGTGCCGTGAGGATTGTAAAGGGTTGTGCCCGCGCTGTGGGGCCGACCTGAATGCGGGCCCCTGCTCCTGCGAACCAGCTGGGGATCCTCGTTGGAGTGCCTTGCGGTCGCTCAAGCGCGACGCCTAACGCCGTTCGAACAACCTAACGACTCACATGGCCGTACCGAAAAGACGTACCTCCAAGCGCAAAAAGCGCGCGCGCAACACACACAAAGCCGCTCCCATCATGGCTCTGCAGGCCTGCCAGCGCTGTGGCGCCATGAAGCGCCCGCATCGCGTCTGCCACGAATGCGGCTATTACGGCGACAAGCAGCGGGTCGCAGCGCGGGAAGCCTGAGTTGGCCCGCGTTGCATTGGACGTCATGGGTGGGGACTTCGCCCCGGATGCTCCAATCGCGGGTGCTCTCCTCGCCGCTCTAGAATCCGACGGAACCAGCGCGCACACGATCCAGTTCGTGGGGCGCCCGGACGTCATGCGCTCGCGACTGGATGCACTCCTGGCCGGCGAGTACGCGCATGCGCGTGCTCACGCCGACCGGTTCGAGTTCGTCGCTGCGTCGGACGTCGTGGAGATGACCGACAAACCCACGGCTGTCTTGCGAAGCAAGCCCGACAGTTCCATGGCGGTCGGGCTCAAACTGCAGGCCGACGGGAAATCCGACGCGTTCGTTTCCGCCGGAAATACCGGGGCGCAGATGGCACTGTCGTCATTCATCCTTCGGCTGCATCCAGGGCTCAAGCGACCCGCCATCAGCACGTTTTTCCCGACCGCGCGCGAGCCGGTCGTCGTCCTCGATTCGGGCGCCAACGTCGACTGCTCGGCCGAAGAGCTGGTACAGTTCGCGCGTCTCGGCGCCGTGTACGCCGAAAGCTTGTTAGGCCGACAGAACCCAGTGATCGGGCTCCTCTCCATCGGCGAGGAAGCCGAGAAGGGGAACGCCGCCGTCAAGGAAGCGCATCAACTCCTGCGCGAGTCAGGTCTCAATTTCCAGGGAAACATCGAAGGACGCGATCTCCCCGCTGGCGCGTCGGATCGCGGCCCCTTTGACGTGGTGGTTTGCGACGGCTTCGTCGGCAATGTGGTGCTCAAATTCTATGAAGCGGTGGCGCCGATGATTCTCGGCGCCGTTAGGCAGAAATTGGGCGTGGACGAAAAAGCGTTGCGTGCGGCCTTCCGCCAGCTCGACTACTCCGAGCACGGTGGCGCGCCACTGCTGGGCGTGAAAGGCGTGAGTATTATCTCGCACGGAAAATCGTCGCCGCGAGCCATCAAGAACGCCATTGCCGTGGCTATTCGTGCGGTCGAGTCGCGCATGAATGACCACATCGCGCGGCGCCTGACGTCGGCCGCCGAGCGTCAGGAAACCAACGCATGAAGCGACCGATCGCCTACCTTGCGGGCATCGGCAAATACGCTCCTCGCCGCGTCATCCGCAACCAAGAGTTCGCGAAGATGGGGCTCGATACGAGCGACGAATGGATCGTGCAGCGCACCGGCATCAAGGAACGGCACATCGCGGGGCCTAACGAGACGAATTGCTCCATGTCCGCGATTGCGGCGCGCACCGCCATGGATCGCGCCGGCGTACACGCCGGTGAGCTGGATGTCATCGTCGTCGGCACCGCATCGCCCGACCGCCTGCTGCCGTCGACAGCCGTCGACCTGCAGGCGGAGTTAGGCGCCACGCGCGCAGCCGCGTTCGACGTGGCTGCTGCGTGCTCGAGCTGGCTCTACGGATTGATCGTCGCCGAAGGGCTCATCATGAACGGGAGCGCCGAAACCGCCCTCGTAGTGGGAACCGAGAAGCTCTCGGCGATAACCGACTGGACCGACCGCTCAACAGCCGTGCTCTTTGGCGACGGCTCCGGTGCTGCCATCCTCAAGCGCTCGAAGCAGCACAAAGGCATTCTGTCCACGTACTTCCGCAGCGACGGGACACTCGCCGAATTGCTGTATAGACCATCGGGAGGTTCGACGCGGCCATTCGACAGCGAGGTGCTGAGCGAGCACTCGCAGTTCATCAAGATGGAAGGTCGCGAAGTATTCAAGCACGCCGTTCGATCGATGTCGGATGCTGCAGACCGTGCGCTCGACGGCGCCAAGCTCACAGGCGCCGAGATCGATCTCCTGATTCCGCATCAAGCGAACATCCGCATCATCGAAGCGACAGCGAAGCACGCCAATGTTCCGATGGAGAAGGTGTTCGTGAACGTCGACCGTTACGGCAATACCTCCTCGGCTTCGATCCCGATCGCGCTCGATGAGGCGCTGGCAGCGGGTCGCATCGGCGATGGAGCAACAGTACTTCTCGTGGCGTTCGGTGCTGGCTTCACCTGGGCGTCCATGGTCGTGCGGTTCTAGATGGACGTCGTGCTGTTGTTTCCCGGGCAGGGCTCGCAGAAGCCTGGCATGGGCAAAGACGTGTACGATGCGCATGAACCTGCCCGCCAGACGTTTGCCGCCATCGACGCCGCGTTAGGTGAGCCGCTCAGCTCCCTTTGCTTCGACGGGCCCGCCGAAGCGCTGACCCTCACGCATAACGCGCAGCCGGCGCTGCTCGCCCATGGACTCGCAGTCTGGTCCGTGCTGCGCGACCAAGTCAAGCCGCTCGTGACGGCGGCTGCCGGACACTCGGGAGGTGAGTTC
>JBFMFA010000603.1:0-3019 GCA_040753195.1 Gemmatimonadota bacterium
TAGTCAGTCCGCCGTGCGTTCAAACGTGCTGAGGCCTACACGTCTGCGCGGAACCTAGCGCGGCGCTCTTGTGCATTGCAGTGCTAAATCTCACAGCACACTTCATGGTCTGCGGCTGCGCGAGTACAATTCGCGCATGATTGACGTTGTTGCGTTGGCCGCTGACTTGCTCTCGATCGATTCTCCGACCGCGCACGAATCCAAAGCGGTCGACTACGTCTCGCGCTGGCTCATCGCGCGGGGATGGAACGTGACAGTGCAGGAAGTCGCACCTGGGGGCGGACGTGGAAACGTCTGGGCCTCACGAGCGGGCAACGGCGTGACACTTTCGACCCACCTCGACACGGTGCCGCCGTACTTTGCGCCGCGGCTCGACGGCGAACGGCTCTACGGTCGCGGGTCGTGCGACGCGAAGGGAATCGCCGCCGCCATGATGGCAGCGGCCGAACAGCTGGCGCAGAGCGGTGAAAATCGTGTGGACCTCCTGCTTGTCGTTGGCGAAGAAAAAGGCTCGGACGGCGCTCGCGCCGCGAACCGACTTCCCGCGACGAGTCGCTATCTGATCAACGGAGAGCCGACCGAAAGCAAACTCGCCACCGGTGCCAAAGGTTCACTGCGCGTCATGCTGCGCACGCGCGGTCGTGAGGCACATTCGGCGTATCCGGAGCTTGGTGAGTCCGCCATCGTTCCCATGCTCGCGATTTTGTCCGAGATACCAAAAGTCGCGTGGCCGCGCGATCCCCAGTTAGGCGACACGACAGTCAACATCGGGACGATCCGCGGCGGGACTGAAGCGAACATCATACCGGGGATGTGTGAGGTCGAGCTGATGTTTCGGCTCATCGGTGATGTCGGGGATGTGAAGCAACAGCTCGAACAGTGGATCGCGGGTCGGGCGCAAATCAGCTATGGGTCTACGATTCCGGCGATGCTTTTTCATACGATCGACGGCTTCGACCGAGCGCCGGTCGCGTACACCACGGACATTCCGCTCCTGTCTCGCTGGGGGAAGCCGCTCCTCTTCGGTCCCGGTTCGATCCACGTCGCGCACACGCCTGACGAGTATATCGATGTCGCCGAGCTACGCGCGTCGGTCGACGCGTACATGCGCCTGGTGCGCGCGCTTCTTTCTTCGCCGTGATTGCCCTCATGCCTAACGGCCAACGTATTCCAGTCGCGGTCCTCGGTGCCACGGGCGCCGTCGGACAGACCTTCATCCGCCTCCTTGCGGACCATCCCTGGTTTCAGGTCACGGAGGTCGCGGCTTCCGAGCGGTCCGCCGGAAAAAAATATCGCGACACGACGCACTGGCTCGAAGGCGAGCTGCCGGAAGACGTCGCGCGCCTAACGGTCCAGCCCTGCGATCCCACGCTCGTACGCGCGCGGGTCGTCTTCTCTGCGCTGGATTCCGCTGCCGCCGGCGATCTGGAACCGGCGTTCGCCAAAGCCGGAGCGATCGTGCTCAGCAACGCGAAGAACTACCGAATGGCCGACGATGTGCCGCTCGTCATCCCCGAAGTGAACGCGTCGCATCTGGCGTTGCTCAAGACGCAGCGCGAGCGGCGCGGTTGGCAACAGGGCGGGGGTATCGTGACAAACGCCAACTGCGCGGCGACGGTCGCGACAGTTGCGCTCGCGCCGTTGCACGAGGCCTTTGGCGTGAAGCGAGTCTTTGTCGTGACGATGCAGGCCGTCTCCGGTGCGGGATACCCCGGCGTCGCATCCCTTGACGCGTTAGGCAATGTAATCCCCTACATCGCTGATGAAGAGCCCAAGCTCGAACGTGAGCTGAACAAGATGCTCGGAAAGTTCACGACAAACGCCATCGAGCCGGCGCCGTTCGTCGTGAGCGCACAGACGAACCGCGTGCCGGTCGAGCATGGACACATGACGTGCCTCGCCGTGGAGCTCGACCAGCCCGCGCCGATCGACACGCTGACGCGTGCGATGGATGCCTGGCGTGGCGATCCGGCTGCGTGCGGTTTGCCGTCGTCGCCCGAGCGTGCGCTCGTGTTGGCGGAGCAGCCGGACCGCCCGCAGTCACGCCGTGACGTGAACGCCGGTCGCGGCATGACCGTGACCGTTGGCCGTGTGCGTGCCGATCCGCTGTTTCACGTGAAGTTCGTCGCGTTAGGCCACAACACCATCCGCGGGGCCGCGGGCGGATCCATCCTCAATGCCGAAGTGCTGGTCCGACAAGGCGCCATTGGCGCATGATTGTCGTGAAGTTCGGCGGGACCTCCGTGGGAGATGCCGCTGCGATTGACCGGGCCGCAGAGATCGTGGCGTCGCGTCGCGAGCGGCAGCCTGTCGTCGTCGTCTCGGCGCTAGCGGGAACGACGAACACCCTGCTGGCGATCGCGGAGCAGGCGGCCCAGGGACAACTGATCAGCGCGATGCGCGGCGTGCAAGGTTTGCGGGAACGCCACCTGCGCGTCGCCGAGGAGCTGTTAGGCACCGCGCCGGTGCATCACGATCTGTTCGGCGAAGTGAGCGCGACGTTCGACGAACTCGCCAGCCTCGCCGAAGCCCTCGCGACGCTTGGCCACATGACGCCGCGTAGCCAGGACGCCATTGCCTCGAAGGGTGAAGAAGTCTCCTCCGTCCTCGTCGTCGCGGCATTCGAGGCCCGAGGCATCCCGGCGGTGCACGTCGACGCAGCAACGGTCATGATCACAAACGACCAGTTCGGTCGCGCCGATCCACTCCCCGACAGAATCGCCGACGCTGCGCAAAGAATCCTGCGGCCGCTGCTCGAGCAGGGTCGCGTGCCGGTGCTGGGAGGCTACATCGGCGCCACGGACCAGCGCATCACCACGACGCTCGGCCGCGGCGGCTCCGACTACTCCGCGTCGCTCTTTGGTGCGGCGTTAGGCGCCGAGGCGATCGAGATCTGGACCGATGTCGACGGGATGCTGACAGCCGATCCGCGTACGGTGAAGGGTGCGCAGCTGATCGAACACATCCGCTTCGACGAAGCAAGCGAGCTGGCGTCGTTCGGCGCGAAGGTGCTGCATCC
>JBFMFA010000604.1:0-2999 GCA_040753195.1 Gemmatimonadota bacterium
GGAAGGCGTTGTTCGGCGGATACTGTGTGCTGGCCGACGCGTTCATGACTCCGGGGAGTGCGCGCAGCCGCTCGGTGAATTGCTCGAAGAACGGGGCAACCTGCTCCGGGCGATACTTTTCGCGGGACAGAGAAATGCGCGCCGTCATGACGGCGCGACTGTCAAACCCGAGGTCGACCGCCTGTAGCTGCTCGAACGAGCGAACGAGCAGCCCCGCACCAACGAGGAGCATGACGGACAGCGCCACCTGGAGCGCGAGGAAGCCGGCGCGCAACCGTCGGCCAGCCTTGCCTAACGTGGTACGTACCGATGACTGCCCCAGCACCGCCGCGGCGCGACTGCGCAGCACCTGGGCGACGGGCGAAAAGCCAAACACAATCCCGACAAGCAACGAAACAAAGAGGGTGAACAGCAGCACCCGACCGTTCAGTGCGACATCGATTCCCATGGACGTGATCTGCTGTGGTAGCGCGCTGATCATCGGGCGTAGCGCGAGCGCTGCCATCGCGAGCCCAGCAAGGCCGCCACCTAACGAGATGAGCATGCTCTCCGTGAAGAGCTGCCGCACCAGGCGCCGAGTGCGGGCTCCCAGGGCCTGACGTACAGATATCTCCGATGCGCGCATCGCGGCGCGGGACAGCAGCAATGACGCCACGTTGGTACAGGCGATGAGCAGCAGCAGCGCAACAGCGCCCTGCATAACGAAGCCGGCGAGACGCAAATGAAACATACTCGTGGTCGCTTCGGCGAAGGGCACTGCCTCGAGACGCCATCCCTCGTATTCCTTGAACTGTGCCCGGTACTCCGTGTCCGTGCGTTGCGCGACGCGCGCAAGCTCGGCGTTCACCTGTTCGAGCGACGCGCCGGGTTTCAGCCGTCCGATGATCGCAAACTGTCGGGCTTGCCGCGGGATCCTCAGTGGCGGAATGCGCATCGGCATCCACAAGTCCGTGCCGATGAGCAACGCCGCGGGCGGCATGACGCCGATGAGCGTCAGTGGCTGACCGTTGACGCGTATTTCTCGGCCGATGATTGACGAATCACCGGCGAAGCGCGCCTGCCAGATCCGATGGCTGATCATCGCAACCGCGCTTCCTTCGTCCTCGGTCTCTTCGCGCCGAAAACTGCGCCCGAGCGCCGGCGCGAAGCCTAACGAGGCAAGGGGATCGCCCCAGACGAACGCCGTCAGCACCCGCTCCGGACGGTCGCCGCCCGAGATTGCGCGATTCCCCAGGTCGAACGCGGCCACGCGCTCGAGGGACGGCACCTTGTCGCGCACGTCCACGAATTCGTGCGGCGAGAGCGACTCGATGAAGCCGCGGTCGTTGGAGATCTGCGGGAAGGTGACGCCGATGCCGACGAGACGATCCGGGTCAGGGTACGCGAATGGGTTGAGCACGACACCATCGAGCAGGCTGTAAACGACCGAGTTGGCCCCGATGCCGAGCCCTAACGAGAGGATCACGGTGGCGGTGAATACTTTGCTGCGGCCCAGTGTGCGCAGCGCGTAGCGTAGGTCCTGCCACATCGTTTCCATCATTCCTCCGGTCGGCCGGCTTTTGACGGCGTCGAGTGATCCCGAGTGGTTCCAGGCGCTCAACAGGGCGCGCAGCATGTCGGGGACGACAAACGCAGCGAGCCGGAATGATCCGATCATACCGCGGTAGCGCGGCTCGACGCCTAACGCTGTGATCGTCGCCAGATACTCCTCACCATGGCGTTGGCGAAATGACCCCGGAAAGAGCGGGAGCAGACCTTGCACGAAGAGCCGCAAGAGCGTGCGCACAGCTCAGGCGCTTCCCAACCGCGGCGCGAGTTTGCTACCGCGCACGAGCGCGATGCACGCCTCCATACGTCGCGCCTCGGCGATCGCCGCCTCGCGCCCTAACGCCGTGATCCGGTAGTTCACGCGCCGCGGGTCTTCGCGCGCCCCTGTCGTCCCTTCCTCCACGAACCCGCGGTCGGTCATGCGCCGCAGTGCCGTGTACAGCGTACCCGGCCCCAGACGTACGGCACCCTCGGTGCGCTCTTCGATATCGGTCATGATCCCATAGCCGTGCCGAGCGCCGTCGGCGAGCGCGATGAGGATGTGAAATTCCGCGACCGGAAGCGGAGCCGGTGGCGGTGGCGGGAGACGGCGATCGTTGGAGGGCATCGAACTCAGTCGATGGTTAATGTATCGACGGTCGATATATACGCCTTGGGTCGAATCGCGCAAGCCCGTACGCCGCGCGACAGCAGTCGTTGCGGCGAACCTTCAGCGGTGGTTCAGCACTCCGACGCGCCGCTGCATTTCGCACCAACGTGTGCAAGTACGTACCGGCGGCTACGTCTCCACGTATATCAGCGAAGGAGTCCTCGATGCACAACATCATCTACGCCGCGTCCGCAATCGCCAGTCTCACGCTGGCCGAGCTGTCGTTCGCGCAAACTTCGCAAGCGGCTGCCGAATCACCTCCGTACATCGCTGCGAGCGCTAGCGGCGAGACGCGCGTGACACCGGACCGCGCGATGTTGCAGATAACGGTCGACGCCCGCGCCGAGTCTGCCGCGAGCGCAGCCGCGCAGAACCGCGACAAGCAGGAACGCGTTATCGCAGCTGTGAAAGCGCATGGTGTCGCGGCAGCCCAGATCCGCACGTCCGGATACCAGGTCAATCCCGAGTACGCATCGCCGGACCGAGGGCGGCCGCCGCGCGTCACTGGCTATCACGCCTCCAACACGATCCAGGTTGAGGTCCGTAGCATCGACGACATCGGCAAGGTAATTGACGCGGCACTCGGCGCCGGCGCGACGAACATCGGCGCAGTGGGGTTGTACGCGTCCAACACGGACGCCGCGCGCCGTGAGGCGGTTCAGCAGGCTGTCACCAAGGCGCGTGGCGAAGCCGAAGCGGCGGCGATTGCGGCGGGTGGCACGTTAGGCAGACTTGTCGAACTCATGATCGATCCTGCGGGAATCCACCGGCCGTTGCTCCGCAATGCCATGGTGACCGCTCA
>JBFMFA010000605.1:0-2997 GCA_040753195.1 Gemmatimonadota bacterium
CAGCGACGTGGATGATGGAAAATCAGCGAGCATCGCAACCTGCGTCACCGACCGCCCTGGATCCTCCAGCAGCCGTGCGCACACCATTAGACGACACCAAGAAATGATCGCCTCCGGCGGCGGGAAGCTCGCCGCGCGTGTCCAGTCCGCGAGCGTCTTACGACTCACGCCTAACTCCTTTGCCAGCTCTCGCACGGTGAGCGCCCGCCGCCCGCGCTCGAGACACGCACGCATGAGGTTCAACACCGGATGCGGCGGCCCCTTCCACAGCTGCTCGATGACATACCCCGCCGTGCAATGTTCCTCAGCGCGCGCTAATGCCTGACGTAGCGTTAGGCTCAGATCGTCCACATCACGCAAGATGAGATCATTCACACCTGCCCGGGCAAAATCGAGCACTAGTCGAGCATTCTCCGGGCGTAGCGAGCAGTAAAGGACGACCGGGACAGAGGGATATTCGTCGCGCAGTTCCCTAACGAGAGGAAGCGTGGATTCGCCCAGGCGATCGCGAAAGTCGATGACGACCATGCTGGCGATGCCGCTGCGCACGAGTTCAGAGATTTCCAATGCACGATCACACGTGCGAATGTGCGCATGATCACGCAGCGCATCGATGAGTCGAGCGCGTGCGAGGGGATCGTAGACCAGCGTGGCGACGATCATTGCGCCCTATTATAGCGCAAAAAGTTACATCGCGTATGTAGCGCTTCCCATCGAGTAACGCACGCATCGCAAGGCAGCGCGGATAATACGGCGTGGTGCAACCCTCATGGAGAGCCTACATGTCCCGCCGAATCCTTCGCATTGCAGTTGTTGCGGCCGTCGCCGTGGCTTTCACCGCGTGCTCGAATCCTCTCGCTCCCTCGGGCAAGCTACCAACCACCCCGCGTCCCGACCTGATCACGCCGAACGGAGACCTGATCACACCGAATGGCGACCTTATTACGCCAAACGGAAACCTCATTACGCCAAACGGAAACCTCATCACACCGAATGGTTGAAGCGTCGAGCTAGACTACTAGCTCATACTCCAGCGCTTCAAGATTCTTAACAACATGTAAGGAATCTGCTTCCAACTCACTCGTCGCTTCGTTGGTCACGCGGCGAGTGAGTTTCGCGCTTTCGGCCCTGTGCACCAGTTCGTGGAAGCTGTGGGTTAGAGCGATCTCAAGCGCCCGCTCGCGCACAGTTTCGGCGCGAATCGCCATTCCAACTTGATCCATCGCCTCGGCGAGGCTCAGGAGTGAGTACGACGCCTCGTAGGGTAGTTTGGTCTTCGCGACTGCCGCCTCCAAGCGAGTAGCCAGGTGCTCAACCATGGATCGATCGTCGCAGTATCCGGCCGCGAGCAGCGCAGTGCCTAACGCGGGTAACTGCGTCCGGTCTTCAACTAAGTTGGGTAGCGCCTTCAGAACCGCATGCATAGCCGCGCGCGGCTGGCCGGCGCCTAACGAAATGTGCGCAAGGTTGTTCAGGGCTTCGGCCTCGTTCGCCAGATTCCCCGCGCTGAGCACGAGTGTGAGCCAACCATGCCGCAGTGCCTCATCCCAGTCTTCTGTGGTGGCGGCAGCAACGGTAAGACCCTGGTGCGCGAGTCGTTGCAGGTCCGCTGTACCCGCGCGCTCCGCCAGGGCAAGCGCATCGGAGTAGAACGCGCGCGACTTTGGATAGTTGCCACGATGCCGTGCAACACCACCACGACCAATCGCGGCACGAGCCAACAGCACGTCGTCGAGCGAGCGTTCGCCGATAGCGTGAAGTTGCCCATACAGCGCGTCTGCGTCGTCGAGGTTGCCCAGTAACCGAAGGACACGCGCCTGCTCTGCAAGCAGAAGGCCCAATGTGCGCGTGGACGCCCCTGGCACCGCTTGCCGCGCATTGCCGACTATTGTGTGCGCCAGCGTTAGGGCTCCCAGAGCGGCTATGCGCGTCGACATGTCCAGAACGGCTTTTCCGATACCCTCTTGCCCAGCCCGTTCGCCGTATTTTTTCAGGCCGTCGATCATGCACCGCAACTCACCTAACGACGCCTCGTCGAGCGGCTTCACACCGTCCAGCTCTACAGCCTCGTCCGCCGTCGAGGCGAACTGTTCCAGCGCCTGGGCGCAGCGCTCCGCCAAATCCAAACGCGCCGTTTCCGGCTGATCAGCAAAACGGCTCAGACAATGGGCGACCAACAGCCACATGGAATCGGCAGAACTAAGTTCGTCCTCGACCCCCAGGCGCCCTAAATCGAGCCTGTATGCTTCGAATGGAGTTGGCAATGCGACCATAATTCATCCCGTCCCAGCGCCAGTTATTGGCGAACCTGAATATCCCGTTACGTGACCCAATTCACAAGGAACTGGTGTGCTCTTTCGCACATACCTTGCCATCCCGCTAACGGTCGACAAATAGTGCGTTTAGCTGCATTTAACCTGCTCCGCCTCGCCGTTTCACCCGCGACCGCACCTATCACACGTTAGGCGAACTTAATCACTTCCGCCAGCCTCTTTCAATGCCGCAACAGCCCTCAGAAGTCCTCGCCCGTAATACCCTCTCCGCCGCGACTGGCGTCCTCACGAGGATGAAGAATCTCGCGGAACGCGCCATCGCTCAACTCGACGACCACCAGTTGTTCGTAAGTATCGACCGCGAAGCCAATTCCATCGCGATGCTCATCAAGCATCTCCACGGCAACATGCGGTCCCGTTGGTCCGATTTCCTCACCTCTGACGGGGAAAAGCCTACACGGACTCGCGACGATGAATTCGTCATCGCCCCCGATGAACGCCGGCGTGACATTGTGATGCGCTGGTGGAACGACGGCTGGTCGTACGTCCTCAACACACTCAACCAGCTGACGCCGGACGATCTCAATGCCACCGTTTCCATTCGCACCGAAAACATGCCCGCCGTGGCAGCGATTTTCCGTAGCGTGGATCACTACGCCCAGCACGTCGGCCAGATCGTAATGCTCGCCAAACACCTCAAAGGCGACGATTGGAAAACGCTAAG
>JBFMFA010000606.1:0-2996 GCA_040753195.1 Gemmatimonadota bacterium
CTGCTAGAGACGTATCGAAGCTCCGCAGGACTCACCTACGACAACGAAGGAGACTAGATCAGCTCTGTTCCGTCAGATTCGAGTGAAAAGGCCGCATCTCCACGATGCGGCCTTTTGTTTTCCGTCCCGTGGTGTGGGTGCCCGTCTCGTGGTTAAGCGACGTGTCACTCATGTGTGAGTGCCGCGTGCACGCCTGACGTATCGCGGCCGCAACGCCGTCGTAACCCCGTACGCCAACAACCGCATAGCGGGAGAAAACGCCTGCGCCGACATCTTGAAGCGGCCGGAGCACGTCGTAACGTTGCGCTTCGCGGACGCGGGACTCGCGAGTGTTCGGGTTGAAGGGCGTCGCGAGCCGAGTGGTGAGCTGGCCAGCGCGGAAGGAACGATCCAGATAGCGGCGCCATTCTAGGAGATTCGTTAGGCGCCGGAGGCGAGATGCAACGGCGCAGCGCGTTTCCTGAAGGAGTGCTCATCGTGGGCCCTGGCGAGGGGCGCCAATACCCTTGCGGTCCGATGGACGCCGCGTTCCTTGCGGACGGCGAGGAGAGCAACAACCGATATTCGGTCTCGATTTGGTGGGTAGATCCGGGGAAGCCGGGCCCCGGCGCGCATTCGCATGAAACGAATGAGGAACTGTTCTACGTCATCGAAGGGACGATGACATTTCTTGTCGGCGACACGTACGTCGACGCGAAGACGGGGACGTTCCTTCGCATTCCAGCCGGTATCACGCACGATTTCGAGAATCGAACGGCAGCGCGCGCTGGTGCACTCAACGTCTTCATCCCGGGCGGTTTCGAGGTGCACATGCCGGACATTGTGGAGTGGTTTCGCGCGCACCCCCACGGTTGATGATGACGTGGCGCTCACCTGCCGACGCGGTTCGTAGTTGCGTGCGCGGCTGACCGATGCGCGTGGCCGCGCTGTATGACATTCACGGGAACTTGCCTGCGCTGGACGCGGTGTTGCGCGAAGTGCGCGAGAACAACGTCGACCATGTCGTCGTGGGAGGCGATGTCATTCCGGGGCCGATGGTGCGTGAATGCCTGCACCGGCTGCTCACACTCGAGTACTCGGTCTCATTCATCCGCGGCAATGGCGAGCGCGAAGTACTCGCGCTGCTGAACGGCGTGGAGTCGGGAGCGATACCGCCGGCGTATCGACCCATGATGCGGTGGGTTGGGGGGCAGTTGAGCGAGGAGCTGCAGCAGGCAATTGCAGCCTGGCCGGCAACGACGCGTCTGAGCGTGGCCGGCGTCGGCGACGTGCTCTTTTGTCATGCGACGCCGCGCAGCGACAGCGAGATTTTCCTGCGGACGACGCCTAACGAGGCACTCCTCCCGGTTTTCGCTGACACTAAAGCGGCTGTGGTCGTTTGTGGCCACACGCACATGCAATTCGATCGCTACATCGGCGGCGTACGTGTAGTGAATGCCGGCAGCGTCGGCATGCCGTTTGGCGAACCAGGCGCGTATTGGCTGCTGCTTGGCCCCAACGTGGAGCCGAAGGTCACGCCGTACGATTTGGAGGCCGCCGCGGATGCCGTGCGTGCGACGGAGTATCTCCAGCGCGAGGAGTTCGCCGCACGCGCAGTGCTGCGACCGCCGACGGAGGAGCAGATGCTGGCGGCGTTCAGCCGAGCCGAGATTCGCCGGGAAGGGTGACGCGTTAGGCCTCGTCATCGGCATATTTTTCCGCCGCCGTTCAGCATTGACGCCGGTGCTGGATACGCTTCGCGCAAAAGCGACGCAGGAAACGGAGCGAGCGCGTAATGGAAAGCGACGACACACAACAGGAGTATCAATGACATCGCGGGTTCGTGCGGTTCTTCTGGCGCTTTCTCTGCTGGCAACGGCGGCGACGTCTTTGCCGGCGCAACTGACCACGCCGCCGGATTGGAAGTGGGTCCTCGACGGTCCGGCGCGCTGGATAGCAAGTGGGGACGTCGCCGATTCCGCGTGGACGTTCGTGGCGATGCCGCCGGGCTGGCATTTGACGACAGGTCCGGGCGCTTTTGTGTACCATCCGGCCTACGCTGGGCGCGATCAGTTTTCCGTGGAGGCGGAAGCCTTCTTGTTCCCCGGTCGCAGCGACGACGGATGGGGGATCTTCTTCGGTGGTGCCGCGCTCGAGCGCCCGGAAACGCGCAGCTACACGGCAGTGCTCGTTAGGCACGACGGCGCGGTGACGGTCATCAGCCAGCGCGACGGACGCAGCGCCACACACCGGGCCTGGCAGGTCGCGTCGCAAGCGCGAGCGCAGCGCGGCGATTCCACGGCTCGCAATGCCATCCGAGCGGACGTCACGCGCGACTCGGTGACCGTGCGGGTGAATGGTGAGCGCCTTGCAGCGTTCGACAGGTCCCTGCTTCCGGTCGACGGCACGTTAGGCTTTCGTCTCGGCAGGTCGGTCAACCTGCACGTCATCCGCCTGGATGTGACGTATCGCCTGGCCCCAGTTCCAACGAAACGCTGACAATTCGCTGCCAACGAAGGCGCGGGAGCGGCTGTCCAACTCAGGATGACGAAGACGATGAGACTGGCCGCGGCTTTCGCGCTCTCGCTTGTGGCACCGGCAGCGGTGCTGGCTCAGCGCACAATCGAATTCACCGGTGGGCGCTGGTTCGATGGGCGCGGCTTCGAATCGCGCACCGTGTACAGCGTCGCGGGCGTGCTGCGCACGGCGCGCCCCCCGGCGCTCGACAGCAGCATCGATCTCGCCGGGGGGTACGTTGTTCCGCCCTTCGGCGAAGCGCACAACCACAACGTGGAAGCGTCGTCGCGCACCGACATGATGCTCGCCCGGTACCTCGTCGAAGGGATCTTTTACGTCCTGAATCCGAACAACTTGCCTCGGTCGGTCGTCAGTCTGGGCGAGCGGGTGAACAAGCCTAACGTGATTGATGCGATCTTCGCACACGGGGGTTTGAACGTGACGGGTGGACATCCCTGGGACCTCGTGCAGCGCAACATCGGCCGCGGCACCTGGCGCGC
>JBFMFA010000607.1:0-2995 GCA_040753195.1 Gemmatimonadota bacterium
CCGCCGACCGGACGACGAAGGCTACGTATGCACAGGTCGTCGGAGAATCGGGGCCGCTGAGCTACACGATAGGTGGGCGCTACGATGATAACGACGTGTTCGGCTCCTTTCGTACAGCGCGTGCGGGTGTGGCGTGGCGGGCCAGACGTGGCTTGACGCTACGCGCGAGCGCCGGTAGCGCGTTCAAGGCCCCGACGTTTCTGGAGCAGTTCAGTACGGCCTTCACCGTTGGCAATGCGGCACTCGAGCCTGAACGTTCGCGGACGATAGAGGCCGGCCTGACGCAAGGCCTGGCGAATGGACGCGCGCAGATCGGCGCGACGTGGTTTTCTCAGCGCTTCCACGACATGATCCAATACACGTTCGTGGATGTTTCCTCGCCTAACTATTTCAACGTCGCAGCGGCATCGGCCCGAGGTGTCGAGCTCGAAGCGAGCAGCCGTGTTGGCCACGAGGCGCACATCGCTGCGCAAGTCACGTTGCTCAAGACACGCGTCGACGACGCAGGCTTCGATGAGGGACCGAATGCCAATTTCGTTGAGGGGAATCGGCTGTTGCGGCGGCCATCCGTCACCGCCGCCGTCACGGGCCGCACGAACCTAACGTCTCGTTTGACATTCGACGCCAGGATTCTGCATGTGGGCAAGCGCGATGACCGCGATTTCTCCACATTCCCTGCGACCCCGCTCACGCTCGACTCGTACCGCCGAGTTGACCTGGGTTTCTCCTATCGCCTCACGGGCTACGTCCCTGCGTTCACGCTCTTCATGAGAGCCGAGAACGTGCTCGACAGCGAGTACCAGGAAGTGGCCAACTTCGAGGCGCCGGGCCGTACGATCATCGTGGGAGCGCGTGTCGTCGCGCGGCGTTAGGCGCCGCGCGCTCATGGCGTGGAGCGGCGGCAAGGACAGCGCTTTGGCCCTCGCCGCTCTACGCTACGATGCGTCCGTAGAAGTCGTTGGCGTCTTGACCACCGTGACCACTGACTTCGATCGCGTGAGCATCCATGGACCGCGCGTTGAAATACTCGACGCGCAGGCCCGCGCTCTCGACCTGCCCGTTTTCAAAGCTCGGGTACGCGCCGGCGGCGATAATGTTGAGTACGAAAAAGCCTGGGCCGTAGCTCTGGCACGCGCTCGCGAGGCGTTAGGCTCCGTCCAGGCGATCGGCTATGGCGATCTCTTCCTCACCGACATCCGCGCCTACCGAGAGCGTCAGTGCGCGGACCTCGGCGTCGAAGCGCTCTTCCCAATCTGGGGTGAACCGACCGCAACGCTCGCGCGCCGTGCGGTCCGTGAGGGGTACGCTGCGTACCTAACGTCTGTCGACACCACACAGCTCGATGGTTCCTTTGCCGGACGACGTTTTGACGCGGAGTTGCTGAACGCCCTGCCAACCGCTGTGGATCCGTGCGGCGAAAACGGTGAATTCCACACCTGCGTCGTCGCGGCGCCGATTTACAGGACACCTCTTGAAGTGCTGCCTGGCCAGCGCGTGTTGCGCGAAGGGCGCTTTCTGTACGCGGATATCACGCTCGTGCATCGATTGGCTTGACTTAGGACGCCAAAAATATCAATTTCGTGCGTCCTAATTTTAGCCGGCCAGATTGGATCAGCCTTGCATACTCTGAGCTAACCTGTTGAAATACAAAGCGATGCGTTTGTCTGTCGGCCTCCTCGCCGCCGCGGTCTGCGCGGTGGGTTGCGATCGACTTTTGACTGAAGCGCCCGATGCCGGAGACGTTTTCGACGGACCCGTCGAGGGTCTCTCCGGGTCCGAAATGAGCGCGTTTCTGCGTGGGGATGGCGAATTCGCGCGACGCTTTGCCCCCAGCACCGGGCTGGGTCCCATCTTCAACAACGTGTCCTGCGCGTCGTGTCATAGCGGCGACGGCCGCGGCCGCCTCGAGAACTCGCTCCAGCGCATCGGGAGCGCGGCGGACAACTACCTGAGTTCGTTAGGTGGTCCTCAAATCCAGGACAAGGCGATTCCTGGTGCGCACGCCGAGCCGAGGCCTAACGGCGTCGCGGTATCCCTGCGACTCCCGCCTCCTGTTTTTGGCGTCGGGCTGATCGAGGCGATTCCCGAGGCGGCAATCCTGGCCAACGTCGACTCGTTAGATCATAACGGCGACGGCATTTCAGGGCGGCCGAACTGGGTCTACGCCGCCGAGTATGTGCCGGGCAGTACTCCTGGTGCCGGAAGTGAGCGCCGCATCGGACGCTTCGGTCGTAAGGCGCAGACGTCCAACCTCGTCGAACAAGTCGTCGGCGCGTATTCCCAGGACATGGGCATAACGAGTGACTTCATTCCGGACGAGGTCACCAACCCGTTCTCTGTCGCCCAGACAATCGCCGCCGATCACATTCCGGATCCGGAAGTGACAGCGGCGACGGTGCAGGCGGTCGTGCATTACATACGCACCTTGGCACCGCCCAAACCGGCGAATGACAACGCCACGATCGTCGACGGGCGTACGCTCTTCCAGAGCGTGGGTTGTGCCGCGTGTCATGTCCCCTCGTTCACAACAGGGCAATCAGTCGTAGCGGCACTGAGTGGACAGCGCGTGGAGTTGTATTCCGATCTCCTTCTGCACGATATGGGCGACGAGTTGGCCGACGGGCGCCCCGATGGAGACGCTAATGGCCGCGAGTGGAAGACGCCGCCGCTGTGGGGATTGAGGCTCATCCGTCAGTTCCTCAATGGCGACGCGTTCCTCATGCACGACGGACGCGCGCGGAACGTCGACGAGGCGATTCGTTTGCACGGCGGGGAAGGGCGCGGCGCGCGCGATCGTTATGCCGCCCTTGGCGAAACGCAACGCGCGGCGCTGCTTCGCTTCGTCGAAAGCCGATGAGCGTTAGGCAAGATCCTGGCGGCGACCTGCGTCGCCGCGAATTCCTCGGCGTGTGCGCGTCCCTGGCCGCTTTGCCGCTGTTTGCGGCGTGCGCGAGTGTTCTGGTCCGGCAGGTTCCGCTCACGAACGGCCGCGTTG